>JAEUNV010000583.1 GCA_016790385.1 Zoogloea sp. | reverse complement strand
GCGGCCATCGACCAGTTCATCCGCGGCGTGCAGGCGGCCGGCAGCAAGCACCCGGGCAAGGACCGCCGCCCCCTGCTGGCCGGCGCCCAAACCCTGCGCGACGATCAGCTCGACACCCTGAAGACCCTGGGCGTGAGCCTCGCCCTGGCTCCGCGCCGGCTCGGGCTGTCCCTTGCCACCCTCAGGGATTACGCCCTGGGCGAGGAGCGCACGGCGCGCTTCATCCCCGCCGGTGCGGCCGTAGGCAAGGGCCTGCCGGTGCTGCTGGCGGGCGACGCGTCGCAGATCGAGCCCGCGCCCTTTGCCACCCTGGCTGCCGCCATCAAGCGCCCGGTGGGCGAAGGCCAGCAGCTCAGCCCCCTCGACGCCCTCAAGGCCCTCACCTTGCTGCCGGCCCGGCAGCTCGGCGAGGAAAAGCTCAAGGGCAGCATTGCCGCCGGCAAGCTCGCCGACCTGACGGTGCTCTCGGCCAACCCGCTCAAGACCCCCGCCGACAAGCTCGGTGAGATCAAGGTGATCGGCACGGTGAAGGAAGGCGTGACGGTGTTTGGCGGCAACGAAGGTGGCGTGCCCATCCTGCGCTGAGGGGCGCCCGCCCCCGCGCCGACCGGCGGCCGCCCGCGGTCAGCGCAGGTTGGCCAGATACTCCACCACGGCCTCGATGTTCTTTTCACCGAGGCCGGACACGGCGGCGGTCATGGGCGGGTAGATCCGCTCACCACTCACCTTGAGGTAGCGCTGCAAGCTGCGGCGCAGGTATTCGGGCTGCTGCCCGGCGAGCCGGGGGAAGTTCTCGCCCCCGCGGGCGTCCGCCCCGTGGCAACGCACGCAGTGGCGCTCAAAGTGATCGCGCCCTTCGGCCGCCCGCGCGGTGGAGGGCGTGCCGGCCGGCGTGACCGCCTGGGCGGCGTAGAACACCGACACCTGGGCCTTTTCCTCGGCACTGAGCACCTTCATCAAGCCCTGCATGAAGGCATCCTTGCGCTTGCCGGAAAGAAAGGCGTCGATCTGACCAAGCACGTAGATGGGGTGCTGACCGGCGAGATTGGGAACCTCGGCATACTTGCTCATGCCGCCCTCCCCATGGCAGTTGGCGCAGAAGAACGAGGCCTTGCGCCCCGCATCCTGCGCGGCCTTCTGATCGGCCGGCCGGCCTTTGACGATGCGATCAAGATGCTCGCGTGGCGTATCGGCCAGGGCCGCGACACTCAAGGCCATCATGCCCAGGCCGCAGGCGATGCGCCGCAGCAGGGACCGGACTCCGTTACCACGCGTTGCGCGTTGCTCCATCGCTGCTCCCCCTGCTGGCCGCCGACGGCGGAATCCGCTGAATTGTAGTTCGCGCGGGGCCGGCCCACTACAATCGCGCAACTTTCCTTTTCGGACGAGCCATGCCGCCTTCCTTCTCCCCCTCCCGCGTCGCCGTCGTCGGCGGCGGCCCGGCCGGCCTGATGGCGGCCGAAACCCTGACCCGGGGCGGCGTTCAGGTGGACCTGTTCGACGCCATGCCCTCGGTGGGGCGCAAGTTTCTGCTTGCCGGCAAGGGCGGGCTCAACATCACCCACGCCGAGCCCCTTGACGCCTTCCAGGGGCGCTACGGCAGCCGCCGGGATGTCATCGCGCCGCTGCTCGACGACTTTGGCCCGACGGCGCTGCGCGCCTGGACGGAAGCACTG
>JAEUNV010000559.1 GCA_016790385.1 Zoogloea sp. | reverse complement strand
CCTGCTTGCCGAAGGCAGCGGCAAAATGCTGCTGGTGCGCGTGCTGCCCGCCGGTGAGGCCAACGACACCCTTATCTACCTGGAGGATTTCGACCGAATCCATCGCCAGATCCAGCAGGTCAAGCTGGCTGCCCTGGGGCGCCTGACCGCCAGTATCGCCCATGAGATCCGAAATCCGCTGGCCTCGGTGTATCAGGCCGCCGAACTGTTGCGGGAGGAGAAGCGCAGCGAGATGCAGGCGCGGCTGATCCGCATCATCGGCAACAATGCCCAGCGTATCGATCGTCTGGTAAGCGATGTACTGGCCCTGGGGCGGCGCGATGAGGCCTTGCCGGAGGTATTGCCCCTGGCGGGTTTCGTGGATGAATTTCTCGAGGAATTCCTGGTGGCCGAAGGGGCCGGATCGGAGGGGGTGGTGGTGAGTCGGGTCCCGGCGGAACTGGCCCTGAGCATGGATAGGGCACATCTCCGGCAGATCCTGTGGAATCTGGTGGGCAACGCGCGCCGCCATTGCAGCGGCGGTAAGAATGCGGTTGTCATTTCCGCCCGCGTCTACGATGAGGGGCGCGTCGAGATGGATGTGACGGATGACGGGCCGGGCGTGCCGGAAGCCCTGCGCCCCCAGATTTTCGAACCCTTCTTCACCACCCATTCGAAAGGCACCGGCCTGGGCCTCTATATTGCCCGGGAGCTTGCTGAAGCCAATGGCGCCGTACTCGAACTCGCCCCGAGCGGCGCGGGCGGTGCCCACTTCCGCCTTATCGGACGCGCAAGACCATGATCCAGAACGAAAGACGAGCCCGATCGAGCGGCCCGGACGTGCTCATTGTCGATGACGAGGACGATATTCGCGAGCTGCTGGAGCTTACGCTGCTGCGTCTGGGCCTCGCCAGCGATGGTGCCGCGACCCTGGCCGAGGCGCGCAGACTGCTGGCCGAAAAGCGCTACCGCCTGTGCCTGACCGACATGCGCCTGCCCGATGGTGACGGCCTTGAACTGGTCCGGCACATCGCCGAGAACATTGGTGATCTGCCCGTGGCGGTGATCACGGCCTTTGGCAGCATGGACAACGCGGTTACCGCACTCAAGGCCGGCGCCTTCGACTATCTTTCCAAACCGGTCTCGATCGATCAGCTGCGGGCCTTGGTCAAGTCGGTGTTTTCGGTGCCGGCCAAGGAAGACGCCGGTCGCAAGGACACGTCCAGTCTGATCGGCGAATCGCCGGCCATGGTGCAGGCGCGCTCCCTGATCGAGAAGCTGGCCCGCAGTCAGGCGCCGGTGTTCATCTCCGGTGAGTCGGGGAGTGGCAAGGAGCGCGCCGCGCGCATGATCCATGAACTCGGGCCGCGGGCGGCGGCCCCCTTCGTGGCGGTCAATTGCGGCGCGATCCCCGAGAACCTGATGGAAAGCGAATTCTTCGGCGCGCGCAAGGGGGCGTTCACGGGGGCCGACAGTGATCGGGAGGGCTTCTTCCAGGCCGCCCACGGCGGCACCCTGTTTCTTGACGAAGTGGGGGATCTGCCCCTTCCCATGCAGGTCAAGCTGCTTCGGGCGATTCAGGAGAAGAAGTTCCGGCGGCTCGGTGATACGGTGGAAACCACGGTGGATGTGCGCATCCTCAGCGCCACCCACCAGAATCTCAAAGCCATGGTTGAGGCGGCCCGCTTCCGCCAGGATCTTTTCTATCGTCTCAACGTGATCGAATTGCGCATGCCCGCCCTGCGCGAGCGCAGCGAGGATATTCCCGCCCTCGCCGAGACCCTGCTTGCGCGGCTGGCGGAGTCTTCCGGCCTGCCGATTGCGCGCCTGGGCGCGGACGCGGTGAAGGCCCTGGTGTCCTATTCCTTTCCGGGCAATGTGCGCGAACTCGAGAACATCCTGGAGCGCGCCCTTGCCCTGTCAAGCGGCAGCGAGATCCGGGCCGACGATTTGCTGCTGGACCCGGCCGACATGGGGGAGGCCAGTCATTCGGCTCCGACGACGCCGGGCGGAACGCCCCTTCAGGATTTTCTCGACGAGGTCGAGCGCCATGCCATAGAGGAGGCGCTTGAAAAATCGGGCGGAAACCGGACTGCCGCAGCTCGCGCGCTGGGCGTCACCTTCCGGTCCCTGCGCTACCGGCTGGAACGCCTGGGCATGAAGGAGTGATGGACCGCGCCGCCCCGCCCGAGCCGGAAGCCGTTCAGCGGGTTATCAAGGTTCGGCGCGATTACAACACCTGGGTCGCCCGGGAGACCATCGAAGACTACGCTTTGCGCTTCACGCCCCGCAGCTTTCGGCGCTGGTCGGAGCTGCGGGTGGCCAACACCGCCTTTGGTGTGGCGTCTTTTCTGGTGCTGGAAGCGGTGGGGGCGACCCTGCTGGTGGACTACGGTTTCGCCAATGCCCTGTGGGCGATCCTCGCCGCCGGCCTGATCATCTTCCTGGCCGGCCTGCCCATCAGCATCTATGCCGCCCGCTACGGGGTAGACATGGATTTGCTGACCCGCGGCGCGGGTTTCGGTTACATCGGGTCGACCCTGACCTCGCTGATCTATGCGTCCTTCACGTTCATCTTCTTTGCGCTGGAGGCGGCGATCATGGCCTATGCCTTGGAGCTGGCCTTCGACGTCCCGCCAGCCTGGGGCTATCTGCTGTGCGCCATCGTGGTGATCCCGCTGGTCACCCATGGCGTCACTGCCATCAGCAGTCTGCAAAGCCTGACCCTGCCCCTATGGCTGGTGATGCTGGTGGTTCCCTATCTGTTTGTGTTTCGAGAGCGTCCGGACATCCTCCACGAACTTGCCGCCTACGGTGGCGAACATGGGGCTGGCCCCGGATTCAGTGCACATGCCTTTGGCGCCGCCCTGACCGTGGGCATTGCCCTCATCACCCAGATGGGCGAGCAGGCGGATTACCTGCGTTTCATGCCCGAGCAGACGGCCGCAAACCGCCGCCGCTGGTGGGCGGCAGTGCTGGTGGGCGGGCCCGGCTGGGTGGTGTTGGGGGTGGTCAAGATGCTTGGCGGGGCACTGCTTGCCTACCTCGCCATCAGCAATTCGGTACCGGCGGAGCGGGCCGTGGACCCGAACCAGATGTATCTCGCGGCTTATGAATATGTGTTTCCCCACCTGCATTGGGCGGTGGGGGCTACGGCCCTCTTTGTGGTGATTTCCCAGCTGAAGATCAACGTGACCAACGCCTACGCGGGTTCCCTTGCCTGGTCCAACTTCTTCGCACGTTTGACTCACAGCCATCCGGGGCGGGTGGTGTGGGTGGTCTTTAATACCTTGATCGCCCTGGTGTTGATGGAGCTCGATGTGTTTCAGGCCCTTGGCAAGGTTCTCGGGCTGTATGCCAACGTGGCCATCTCATGGATGATGGCCGTGGTGGCCGACCTGGTGGTCAATAAGCCCTTGGGCCTCTCGCCGCCCGGCATCGAGTTCAAGCGCGCCCATCTTTACGATGTCAACCCGGTCGGGGTGGGGGCGATGGGCATTGCCTCGGTATTGTCGGTGTCGGCCTATCTGGGTGTCTTCGGTACGGATGCCCAGGCTTTTTCGGCGCTGATTGCGCTGATAGCCGCGTTCGTTGCGGCACCTCTAATCGCCTGGGCGACCGGCGGGCGTTATTACATTGCACGTAAGCCCGGTCCGGCAATGGCCGGTGTTCGTCAGTGTGTGATTTGTGAGCGGGAGTATGAGGCCGACGATCTGGCCCGCTGCCCCGCTTACCAGGGAAACATCTGCTCCCTGTGCTGCTCCCTGGACGCGCGCTGCAATGATCTGTGCAAGCCCCGGGCGCGTCTTTCGGCCCAATGGTCCGGCGCCATGCGGCGCCTGCTGCCGCGCGCGGTGTGGCCCTACCTGGAAAGCGGCCTCGGCCACTACCTGCTGCTGATGGGGGGGATTGCGCCGGGCCTGGCCCTGCTGGTGTGGCTGCTCCATCATCTGGGGCTCAAGCTCCTGGGCGACAGTGCGGCCGAGTTTGCTCCCGCCTTGCAGATGGCTTTCCTGAAGGGCTACGCGGCCCTCTTGCTGTTGTCGGGCCTGGTGGTGTGGTGGCTGGTGTTGACCCACAAGAGCCGTGAGGTAGCCCAGGAGGAGTCCAACCGCCAGACCCATCTGCTGATGCGCGAGATCGAGTCTCACCGGCGTACCGACGAACAGCTCCAGCGTGCCAAGCTTGCGGCCGAACTGGCCAATCAGGCCAAGAGCCGTTACATCACGGCGATCAGCCACGAACTGCGCACCCCCCTCAACAGTATTCTCGGCTACGCCCAGATCCTGGACGGGGACGAGACCATTCCGCCACCCCGGCGGCAGGCCATCAATGTCATCCGGCGCAGTGGTGACCATCTGCTGTCGGTGATTGAGGGCACCCTGGACATCGCGCGCATCGAGGGCGGCAAACTGGCCCTGGACGTGAAGGCGTTGGATTTTCGGGATTTCGTGCAGCAGATTGTTGGCATGTTCGAGTTGCAGGCCAGCAACAAGGGACTCGAATTCCGTTACGAGCCGAAGGGTGAGATTCCGGCGTTTGTCCGGGCGGATGAAAAGCGTGTCCGTCAGATCCTCATCAACCTGCTCGGCAACGCTGTCAAATTCACAGCCCGGGGGCATATCTGTCTGCGCCTCGCCTACCGCATGGAAATGGCGACCTTCGAGGTCGAGGACAGCGGGCCGGGAATCTCGCCTGAAGAGCAAGAGCGCATCTTCGACCCCTTTTCCCGTGGAACATCCGCCCAGGGGGCCGGTGGGGCAGGGCTCGGCCTGACGATCAGCCGCATGTTTGCGGACGTGATGGGTGGGGAACTGACCATGGACAGTGTTCCCGGGCGCGGCTGCTGCTTCCGGGTGCGTCTCTTCCTGCCCCAGGTTCAAGGGGCGGCTGCCCGCGGTGGCGTGTCACGCGGCCGGCCGGTGGGTTATCCGGGGCCGCGCCGGCGCATCCTGATCGTGGACAACGAGCGGGTGGACAGGGAGTTTCTCTTTACCTTGCTGGAACCCCTTGGCTTCATCCTCGCCGAGGCGGCGTCCGGCCCCGCCTGCCTGGAGATGCTGGACGACTTCCGGCCCGATCTGATCTTCATGGATCTCGCCATGCCGGGCATGGACGGCTGGGAGACTGTGCGGAGAATTCGCGAAGGCGCGTATGCCGCGACGCCGGTGGCCATCATTTCGGCCAACGCCTACGAACGCGGCATCCATTCGGATGACAATGCGTTGGGAATCGGTGCGCGGGATTTCTTTCTCCAACCGGTTCAGATCAGTGATCTGCTCGATTGGGTGGGCGAGCGCCTTGAGCTGAACTGGGTCGAGGCCCACCAGGTGGAGCCCGAGCCAAAGCTGCCGGTCGGCATGGTCTATCCCCCTGCCGAACTTCTGGCGCCGCTGGTCCGGCAGGTGGAGTTGGGCTACGTGAAGGGCATCCTGGCGCGGCTCGATGATATCGAGGCGGCCGATCCCGCCTATGCCGCCTTTGTGGCTGAAGTTCGCGAATTGACACGCAATTTCCGTCTCGACGCCATTGCCCCCTTGCTGGAGAAGGCCTTCCATGCCTGATTTCGACCGGCTCAATTCCGATCTGGTACTGATTGTGGACGATATTCCCGAGAATCTCTCGGTGCTCCACGATGCCCTCGATGAATCCGGCTACACGGTGCTGGTGGCCACCAGCGGCGAAACGGCGCTGCACCGCGCGCGGCAGAGCCTCCCTGACGTGATCCTGCTGGATGCCATGATGCCCGGCATGGACGGGTTTGAAGTCGCCCGGCGGCTGAAGGCCGATTTCAGCACCCGCCACATTCCCATTGTCTTCATGACAGGTCTGACCGAGACCGAGCATGTGGTGGCGGCTTTTGAGGCCGGAGGGGCTGACTACGTAACCAAGCCCATCCGTCCGCGGGAGGTGCTGGCCCGCATTGCCGCCCACATGCAGAGCGCCCGCCTGATGAAACAGGCTCGCACCGCCCTGGACGCATTCGGCCAGGCCACCCTGGCGATCCGCGCGGAGACCGGAAGGGTGGTGTGGCAGACGCCCCTCGCCCGCAAACTGATGCAGGACTACTTTGCCGGCCAGGAGGACGAGGCTCCGCAGGCGATCATGGCCTGGGTTGACGAATCTACCCGGGCGCGTCGCCAGGGCAGGGATTTTCCGCCCCTGCATATCAATCAGGGGCCTCGCCGCCTGATCGTCAATCTCCATGAACGGGCCGACCAGGACGAGTGCCTGCTGGTGCTGCGCGAGGAGTCGGATGCTGCCATGGTGGAGGCCTTGATGGCCGCCTTCAGGCTGACCGCGAGGGAGGCGGAGGTCCTGTACTGGGTGATCAAGGGCAAGACCAGTCCGGATATCGGTGAGATCCTCGGTTCCAGTCCGCGCACGGTCAACAAACACCTGGAACACGTCTTTGCCAAACTGGGTGTCGAGAACCGCACCGCCGCAGCTTCGGTGGCCATGGCGCGGATTCGTATGGTCGGCGCGCCGGAGAGCTGACAGCCCGACGAGGCTCCCGCCGGCTCGCGATCCCTGCGCCCGCCAGTCAGGGGGCTGCCCGCCCGGGAAAGCGGGTTTCGAGTGTATCGGGTGCCGCAATCGTGATCGGCTTCGTGTCTCCCCTTTTGCTGCAATGCGGTAGTATCTCGGTCCCGCACCGATCCGCCGCCCGTTTTGCCGGATGGTGCGTTGCGAAGAATGCGGCCACCCTTGCAGGTAGAGGGGCCGTCACGAATCGGCGTGTTCCAGGAGGACGGAATGTCAGCAGTGCTTGCCGAAGGTCAGGACAAGCGATCCACTACCGAGGTGCTTCCAGTGGCGCTCGCTGCCATGGGGGTGGTTTTCGGAGATATCGGCACAAGTCCCCTTTACACGATGAAGGAGGTCTTCAACGCGCATCATGGACTGGCAGTGACGCCGGAGAACGTGCTCGGCGTGCTCTCCCTGGTGTTCTGGGCGCTGACCATCGTGGTGTCCCTGAAGTACGTGGTCTACATCATGCGGGCCGACAACCGAGGGGAGGGGGGCATCATGGCCCTCACCTCGCTGGCCCTGCGGACGACCCGTTCCCCGCGCGTTGCCGGCCTGATGTCGGCGGTCGGGCTGTTCGGGGCAGCCCTGTTTTATGGTGATGGCGTGATCACCCCGGCCATTTCCGTGCTGTCCGCGGTGGAGGGGCTGGAGGTGGCGACGCCGGCTTTCCGCCCCTATGTCCTGCCAATCTCCTTGCTCGTCCTGACCGGCCTGTTCGTGATTCAGAGCAAGGGCACGGCGCGGGTCGGAGCGGTGTTCGGCCCGGTGATGCTGTTCTGGTTCACGACCCTTGGAGTGCTCGGGGCCATGAATGTGATGCGTCATCCGGATGTGCTTCAGGCTTTCAATCCGATCCATGCGGTGCATTTCTTTGTGGCCAACCGGGGCTTGGGCTTTTTGGCGCTCGGGGCGGTTGTGCTGGCGATCACCGGTGGCGAGGCGCTTTACGCCGACATGGGCCACTTCGGCCGCCGTCCGATCAAGTTTGCGTGGTTCGGGTATGTTTTTCCGGCCCTGTATCTGAACTACCTGGGGCAGGGTGCTTTGATCCTGGACGACCCCGCCGCCGTGAAGAATCCTTTCTATCTGCTGGTGCCGGAGCCGCTGCTCTATCCCATGGTCGGTTTGTCGACCCTGGCGACCATCATCGCCTCCCAGGCAGTGATATCGGGAGCATTCTCCCTTACCAAGCAGGCGGTTCAATTGGGCTATTCGCCCCGTATCCACGTCATTCATACCTCTGAAAAAGAGGTAGGGCAGATTTACGTTCCGAATGTGAACTGGATGCTGCTGGGGGCGGTGATCGCGCTGGTTCTGGGTTTCCGGTCGTCAAGCGCACTGGCCTCGGCTTACGGCATCGCGGTGACGCTGACGATGATGATCGACACGGTGCTGGCCTTCGTGGTGGTCAGGGCCTTGTGGAAGTGGGGGTGGGGTTCGGCGGTGGCTTTTCTCGTCCTGTTCTTCAGCGTGGATTTCGCCTTCTTTGCGGCAAATACGGTGAAGATCTTCGATGGAGGCTGGTTTCCTCTTGTGATGGGCCTGGGCATCCACGCCCTCTTGATGATCTGGAAGACGGGGCGCGCTGCACTGACGGAGAGGATGCAGGTGGATACCATGCCCCTTGACCTGTTCATCCAGTCCATGTTCCACGATCCACCCATCCGTGTGCCTGGGATGGGCGTGTTCATGACAACCGCGCCGGACGGTGTGCCCCGCGCCCTGCTTCACAACCTGCTGCATAACAAGGTTCTGCATGCCCGTGTAGTGCTCGTAACAATGATCACCGACGATGTGCCCTACGTGCCCGAAAGCGAGCGGGTGCGTGTGGAGGAGCTGGATTTTGGTTTCTACAGGGTGTTTGTCCGATTCGGTTTCAAGGACGACCCGGACATCCCCGCCGCGCTGACACTTGCCGAGAGGCACGGCCTGCCCTTCGACCTGATGGAATCGTCCTTCTTCCTCGGGCGGGAGACGCTCATTCCGAGGGCTCGTTCGCTGTTTGGACGCTGGCGTGAGCAGATCTTCATCCTGATGTTCAGGAACGCGCATAGCGCTGCCGACTTCTTCTGCATCCCGGCCAACCGGGTGGTGGAGTTCGGAACCCAAATTGAGTTGTAGCAGGACCCGAGGGACGATGTTTTGGCCTATGCGGGGAATTTATGTTAAATGTAATTTTTTGCGTGACGGGGATCACGGGGGCGAAGGTGGCTTCGCGCTATTGTTCGAACACACATTAATTCACGCATTTTGCAAATTCGACGGGCGCTACAGAGGTGATTTGACCCAATCCTCATAGATAATGCGCCGCAACAACCGGTTGCGCCTGCAAGGGCTCTACCTCGCAACATCCAACTACTTGGGCGGTGGCCTTAAAAATGGGCGCCGAAGTTTGAGATGCTGAAACTCTTCAATCATTACGTTCCGTCAAGCACCGTCCTGCAGGTTCTCTTTGACGCAACGCTTCTGTTCGTCGCCGTGATCGTGGCCTTCGTGCTGCAGAGCAAGGTGGATGGTGTGGTGTTGGCAACTGTGGTGCCGTCGGCCCTCGCTTTTGCCGCGACGATGATGATCCTCAACGGTGCCCTCGG
>JAEUNV010000546.1 GCA_016790385.1 Zoogloea sp. | reverse complement strand
TCCGACGCCTTGCGCTCCGAGATGTCCGTGATGCTGAGGATGACGCCTTGCAGACTGCCGTCCTTGTCCAGGTGGGGGGCGTCGGTGACGATGGCTGTCAGGGTGCGCCCGTCGGCGGTGAGCAGATCCTGCTCATAGCTGGAGGGTTCGCCGCGTTGCAGGCGGGTGAGAAGGTGCTTGCTGACGGCGGCCTCTCCATGCGGCCAGAGCCTGCTGAAGGGCGTGCCGATCAGGCTCTCTTCCGGATAGCCGAGCAGGCGGACCAATCGAGGGTTGATAAAGGAGAAATTGAGCTGGGCGTCGAGCGCAGCGATTCCGTCCCGGGATAGATTCACCAGGGTGCTGTAGCGCGCCTCACTGTTGCGCAGGGACGTACTGGCTCGGTCGAGCGCGCGAGCGCGGGAGCGGGCCGCGGCGGCGGCAGTCAGCAGGACGAGCAGGCCGCAGATGAGCACCACGGCGCCGGTCTCCAGCCCGTGGGCCGTTTGGCGGGCACCTCGCCTCGGGGTGTCGTCAAAGACCAGGGTCCATATCCGCCCGTCGAGTTCAAGGAGTCGCCTGTCACTGTGGTCGGGGTTGTCGTCCCAGTCCGGGTGGCTGTCGAAAAGCAGCGTCCCAGGGGTGGTGTCATGGCCATCATGGATGCGCAGGCGGATGCGCGGCCCCGCTTCGGAGAGCGCCCCCGCAACAAGATCATTCATGCGGAAGGGGCCGTAGACCCAGCCAAGCAAGGCTTGCTCCCGGCGTGCCGGGCTTCCCAGGTCGGCGCCGCGACGGAACAGCGGCAGGTACAGCAGCACACCCGCCTGGGGGTCGATGGTGGTCTCCTGGACCAGCCGCACCTTGCCCGACAAAGTGGGCAAGCCCGAGTGCAGTGCCTGGGTCATCGCTTGGCGACGTACCGGTTCGGACAGCATGTCGTAGCCGAAGGCACGCTGGTTGCGCCAATCAAAGGGCTCGAGATAGACGATCGCGCTGTATTCGCTGCGCGGGCCGGCTGGGCTGACCCGGTAGTCCGGAAAGCCCTCTGCACGCACGGTGCGTTCATGGCGCGCCAAGTGGTCGGCCGGGATATGCACTGCAAAACCGACGCCCTGGATGCCCGGATATTCCACCTGAAGATTCAGGGCCGTGACGTAGCGCCGCCATTCGTCACGGGAAACCGCCTCGGACGCCTGAAAGAGGGCGTGAGCCCCCTTCAGCACCTGCCTGTAGGTCCTCAGACGCTCTTCGATGCGCAGGGTGATTTCGCCCGTCTCCAGGGCGAACGCACTGCGAATCGATTCATCTCGGGCCTGCTCGAGCCGATTCACGACCATCACACCGAGCACGCTCGCAAACACCAGGGCGATCAGCGTCGGCGTGGCGATGGCCGGCGTGAGCGTCTGAGCGAGTAGCCTGGCAACAAACTGCATGGTCCTGCCGTCTCCCTTGTGCCGGCCCTCGTTCCGAGTGGTGAGGCCGGCCTGCTATTGGCTTAACGGCAGCGGGGCCGGCAGTTTGACCCTTGCGATGGATGGTGGCGCAGTGCGCAGACTTCATCATCCAGCGGTGTCATAATCGGCGCGCTTTCCGGAGGCGCCCCGGTTCGAGTCCGGCCGCCTCCGGCGTCGCCCCCGGGTGGCGCATTTCCGTGAAATCCTGAGGACCTCCCATGATTCTTGTAACCGGCGGTGCCGGCTTCATCGGTGCAAATTTCGTTCTCGACTGGCTGCGCACAAGCGACGAGCCGGTGGTTAACCTGGATGCCCTGACCTACGCGGGCAACCTGGAAAACCTGGCTTCCCTCAAAGGCGATTCGCGCCACGTTTTCGTGCAGGGCGACATCTGCGACCGCAAGCTGGTCGACCGCCTGTTTGCCGAGCACCTGCCCCGCGCCATCGTCCATTTTGCCGCCGAGAGTCACGTGGATCGCAGCATCCACGGCCCTGGCGACTTTGTGCGCACCAATGTGAACGGCACCTTCACCCTGCTCGAAGCCGCCCGTGGCCACTGGATGACTCTGGAAGGTGAAGCCAAGGCGGGCTTCCGCTTTCACCATGTGAGCACCGACGAAGTGTATGGCTCCCTGGGGCCGAATGACCCGGCCTTCACCGAGACCAAGACCTACGAGCCCAACAGCCCGTACTCGGCCAGCAAGGCCGCCTCCGACCACCTGGTGCGTGCCTGGCACCACACCTACGGCTTGCCGGTGACCACCAGCAACTGCTCCAACAACTACGGCCCCTATCACTTCCCCGAGAAGCTCATCCCGCTGATGATCGCCAACGCCCTCGCCGGCAAGCCCCTGCCGGTCTACGGTGACGGCATGCAGATCCGCGACTGGCTGTTCGTCACCGACCACTGCTCGGCCATCCGCGCCATTCTGGCCCAGGGCACGCCGGGGGAGGTCTATAACGTGGGCGGCTGGAACGAGAAGCCCAACATCGAGATCGTGAACACCCTGTGTGCGCTCCTCGACGAACTCAAGCCCGATCCGGCCGGCAGCTATCGCCGCCTCATCACCTACGTCACCGACCGCCCCGGCCACGACCGGCGCTACGCCATCGACGCCCGCAAGATCGAGCGCGAGCTGGGCTGGCGCCCCGCCGAGACCTTCGACACCGGCATCCGCAAGACCGTCGAGTGGTACCTGGCCAACCAGGACTGGGTGGCCCATGTGCAGAGCGGCGCCTACCGGGACTGGGTTGAAACCAACTACGCCGCACGCTAGGCCTCGTCTGATGAAGATCCTTCTCTTCGGCAAGAATGGCCAGGTGGGCTGGGAGCTACAGCGCAGCCTCGCCCCCCTGGGAGAGCTGGTGGCCCTGGACCATGACGGCGCCCCCGGTTTGTCGGCCGACTTTGCCAACCCCGAAAGCCTCGCCGCCACCGTGCGTACCGTGGCCCCCGACCTCATCGTCAATGCCGCCGCCCACACCGCCGTGGACAAGGCCGAGAGCGAACCCGACTTCGCCCGCGCCCTCAACGCCCTGGCCCCCGGCGTGATCGCCCGCGAAGCCGCCACCCTGGGGGCATTGCTGGTGCATTACTCCACCGACTACGTCTTCGACGGCAGTGGTGA
>JAEUNV010000541.1 GCA_016790385.1 Zoogloea sp. | reverse complement strand
GTCCCGGGCGCGGGCGGCCAGCAACTGGTCGGTGGTTTCCCGCAGGACCAGCAGGGTGCCCAGGCGTCGTGTGGCGTCGCGGGGGGCGAACAGGGGCAGGGACCAAACGCTGACGCGGCGGTTCTCGTCGCCCCCCGGATGGTAGCTGGCGGTGTGTTTGACAGCGCCGGCCTGGTTGCCGACCAGGGGCGCGAGCACGCTCAGGATCTCCGGGGCGATGGACCAGCCGGAGGGCTCCTTGTGCAGCAGGCTGGCCGGGTCGGTGCCGAGCAGGGGGCCGACCTTGGCATTGGCGAACACCGCCACTTCACCCTCATCAAGCACGAGTACACCCTCGGGCAGGGTTTCCAGGGCGCTCTCGACTTTTTCCTTCTTGTAGCCCAGCAGCTTGACCGAGGTTTCGGACTCGTCGCGGGTGGACTCGAGTTCGCGGATGCGTCGTTCCGCGGCGTCCAGGAACAGGGCGAAGCGGCTCACCACGTCACGGGCGGAAGCCTCGCCCGGGGGGGCGGTGGCGAGGGTTTCCAGGCGGGCGCCGAGGGCTTGCAGGGGGCGCAGCTGGCTGCGCAGCAGGAAGAAGAACAGCGGCACCAGCAACAGCACCGGCAGGGCCAGGCCGGCCAGAAAAGGGAGCTGGCTGGCAGTGAAACCCATGCCGGGGGCCCGGAAGGCAATGCGCACAAAGCCTTCCAGATGTCCATCGCTGAGCAGGGGCCCGTGGAACTCCATCAGGTCGAGGCCGGCCACTCCGCTGTCGACGGGGCCATGACCGAACCATTCGGCGGGGCGGTCGGCGTTGAGGGGCTGCACGGCGGGGCTGAGGCCTGGCGCCGTGACTTCGGCAAGGGTGCGGCCCTGCGGATCGGTCACCAGCCCGAAAGCGAGATCAGCGCTGCCATGGGCGCGCAGGACGGCCGCCAGGGGGTTGGGGCGTCCGTCGGCGGGGGTGAGGCCATCCAGGGGAATGGCGGTGAGCGCCTTGACCAGTCTGGTGCCCTGTTCGATCTGTTCGCGGCCGTGCTGCTCGGTTTGCTGGCGAACGGCGAGGAAGGCCACCAGCAGCGCGGCGACGAGACAGGCGCTCAGAACAAAGAGACCGGCGCGGTCGGTGGGGCTGGAACGGGGAGGGGTCACAGGGGTACGTCCGAGCGGAATCCTTCTTCCGATAACGGTTCCCCGCGGGCATTCTTGAGTTTCCAGGCGCCTGCCAAGCGTCATTTCGTCACGCTCCGTGGTGCGCCGGTCGCCGCTTCCGCCCCCTCCAGGCCAGCGGGCCGGGAGCCTCGCTCACTCGTCGTCGCCGAGCAGGGAGCCGAGCCCGATGCCGCCGAGGACCGAGCCGCTCTCCTTGCCACCACCTCCGCCGGCGCGGGAGGCGGCCACAATGCGATCCGCCAGGCGCGACAGGGGCAGGGATTGCAGCCATACCCGGCCCGGCCCGCGCAGGGTGGCGAAGAACAGGCCCTCCCCCCCGAACAGGGCGGTCTTGATCTTGCCCGCGTACTGGATGTCGAAATCCACGCCGGGCTGGAAGGCCACCACGCAGCCCGTGTCCACCCGCAGGGTTTCGCCCGGGGCCAGGGTCTTCTCGAGCAAGGTACCGCCGGCATGGATGAAGGCCATGCCATCGCCGTCGAGTTTTTGCATGATGAAGCCTTCGCCGCCAAAGAGGCCGACGCCGATCTTCTTCTGGAAGGCGATGCCCAGGGAGACGCCCTTGGCCGCGGCCAGGAAGGCGTCCTTCTGGCAGATCAGGGTGCCGCCCACGGCGGACAGATCCACGGCGACGATCTTGCCCGGGTAGGGTGCGGCAAAGGCCACCCGGCGCTTGCCTCGGCCTTCGTTGTGGAAGACCGTGGTGAACAGGCTCTCGCCGGTGAGCAGGCGCTTGCCCGCGCCCATGAGCTTGCCGAGAAAGCCGCTCTGCTGGGCCGAGCCATCGCCGAACAGGGTGTCCATCTGGATGCCGTCCTGCATGTACATCATGACGCCGGCCTCGCCGATGGCGGCTTCGCCCGGGTCGAGCTCCACCTCCACGTACTGCATTTCAGTGCCGAAGATCTCGTAGTCGACGACGTCCATGGCCATGACACTTCCTTTCTTTTCCGATGGGTGGGAGGCGAATGCTTGCGCGGATGGGCCGCAGGATCAAGCCTGACGCTCAGCCGGAGAGGGCGCCTCGGCGAAGCGCTCCTTGATGGCGCAGATGGCGGGAAGGCTGGCGATGAAGGCATCCACCAGCGCCGGATCGAAGTGACGCCCCTTCTCATCGACCAGAAGACGGACGGCTTTATCGATTTCCCAGGCGGGTTTGTAGGGCCGGACGCTGGTCAGGGCGTCGAAGACATCGGCGATGGCGACGATACGCGCCTCGATGGGAATCGCCTCTCCCTTGAGGCCCTGGGGGTAACCGCCCCCATCCCACTTCTCGTGGTGCGACAAGGCGATGCGCGCGGCCATCTGGAGCAGGGGGGAGTCGTGATCACCGATGATCTCGTGTCCGATGCGGACGTGCTGGCGCATCACCTCCCATTCCTCCGGGGTGAGGGGGCCGGGCTTGCGCAGTACCGCATCCGGAATGCCCAGCTTGCCCACGTCGTGCATCGGCGCCGCATGCAGGATGTCGTCCGCAAGGCGGTCGCCGAGGCCGGCGGCACGGGCCAGGATGGCGGAGTAGTGGCTCATCCTGACCACATGCAGACCGGTTTCGTTGTCCTTGTACTCGGCGGCTCGACCCAGACGCTGGATGATCTGGAGCCGGCTTGCGTAGAGTTCGTCCACCCGGACAAGCGACAGATGCGTGCGCACGCGCGCCTTGACGATGGGGGCGCTGACCGGCTTGGCGATGTAATCCACTGCGCCAGCCTCGAACCCGCCGGACTCGTCCTGGGGGTCGGAGAGGGCGGTGACGAAGATGACGGGGATCCGGGCGGTGGCCGGCGTGGCCTTGAGCCGCCGGCACACCTCCAGCCCCGTCACGTCGGGCATCATCACGTCGAGGAGGATCAGGTTGGGGGATTCGTCTGCGGCCAGTTGCAGGGCCTTTTCGCCGTTGCGGGCAAACAGCAGGCGATAGTCCTCTTGCAGGATGTGGCGCAGGATCTGGAGGTTGGCGGGCTCGTCATCCACGAGCAGCAGCCTTGGGCGGCAGTCTTCGGTCATAGAGCAGGGGTCGGAGGGGCGGAGAGAATGTCATTGCGCAGCCGGGACAGCTCAGCGCAGGCCGAGTCAAAGTCGAAGTCGTCCACGGCAGCCCGGAGTCGGGCAGTGAGATCGGGGGGCAGACCCGCGATCACGGCGGCAAGCGCTTCGTCTTCAAGTTCGCCGTGACTCAGGCGGCTCTGAAGTCTGTCGAGGGGGGCGGCAAGGTGGTGCGCGTCGATGGCTTTGTGCGGCGCGCTGCTTTGGGCGACGGCGGGCAAGGTGTTCCAGGCATCGTCAAGTGCGCGGCAGAGCCTCGCGGTGAGCGGTGCGCTGTCGTGGATCGGCCGGTCGCTGCGCACGCACCAGAGTTCAAGTGCGCGGGCCGAGCTGCTTACTTCCGGCAGGGAGAGGTTCGCTGCCGCACCGGCGATGCGATGGGCGAGGGCATGCAGGGCGGTTCGATCGATTGCCGATGACAACTCGCCGGCCAGATCTGCGCGGCCAGCCAGGAACTGGCGAAGGGCGGCGTCCAGGGCGCTCCGGTCCCCCCAGCGGGCGACCCCTGTCGGCCAGTCGATGGCACCGGTGTCCGATGCGTCCGACATGGGCGTGAGCGCACCACAAGGCAGGGGCTCAATGCCACAGACCCGGGCGATCTCGGCCCTGAGCCGGGGCAGTTCGATGGGTTTCACCTCAAAGCCGTTCATGCCGGCGGCCAGGGCTGCGAGACGGTCTTCCTCCAGGACGCTGGCGGTCAGCGCGATGATCGGTGTCGGTGCGCAATCGTTCCGGCCCTCCTGCTGACGGATGGCACGGGCCGCCGCGAGGCCGTCCATGCCCGGCATATGGACGTCCATCAAGATGACGTCGAAGCGCTGATCGCCAAAGCAGCCGAGTGCTTCGGTGCCATCCCGGGCAACCACCACCCGGTGGCCCTCCCTTTCCAGCAGCAGGTGCAGCAGCTCGGTGTTCTGGGCCACGTCGTCAGCGATCAGAATCGACAGGGGCGGCAAGCCCTGGTCCGGCGCCACGACGCGCGCTTGAGCCGTGCCGGGCTGGAGCGGAAGAACGATATGGAATCGGCTGCCCGCGCCGAGCTGGCTTTCCACCCGGATGTGACCGCCCATGAGTTCGACCAGCTGCCGGGAGATGGTGGTGCCCAGGCCTGTGCCACCGAAGCGTCGCGATGTGCTCGCGTCAGCCTGGGCGAAGGGCGCGAAGATGCTTTCCAGACGGTCTGCGGCAATGCCGATGCCGGTATCGGAGATGCAGATGTGGACATGCCCGTCCTCCTGCTTCACCTCCAGCCGCACCTCCCCCCGTTCCGTGAACTTGATGGCATTGCCCACGATGTTGACCAGGATCTGCTGAATGCGCAGCGCGTCGCCAAGGTAGTGCTCGGGCACCGTCTCGGCGTAGATCATCTCCAGTTGGAGTCCCTTGCGGGTCGCCCCCAGTCGCAGAGATGCCAGGGTCTGCTCGCATACGGAGCGCAGGGAGAAATCGGCCAGTTCAAGCTCCATGGCCCCCTTGTCCAGCTTGGCCGTGTCGAGGATGCTGTTGAGCAGCCCGAGCAGCGAGCGGGCCGAGGCGCGCACCGTGCCCAGGTGCCGACGCTGGCTTTCGTCGAGGGGGGTATCCATCAGCAGTTCCGTGAAACCCAGGATCGCATTCATCGGGGTACGGATCTCGTGGCTCATGTTGGCAAGGAAGGCGGCGCGGGCCGCCGCGGCCTGTTCCGCCCGTTCCTTGGCGTCCACCAAGGCTCGTTCCATGGCCCGCCGTTCGGTCATGTCCTGGGCCAGCATGGTGATCTTGCAGACGTCGCCATTGGCGTCGAAGACGGGGTTGTAGGTGGCATGCATCCACACGCGGCGGCCGTTCTTGCCGAGGCGCAGCACATCGCCGGTGATGACGTTTCCGGTGCGCAGGCCTTCGTCGACCCTGCGCCGGACGGCCTCGCTGGCGAGTTCGGCCGGCGGGCAGAGCAGGGCATGGGGCCGGCCGCAAAGCTCTTCCAGCGTATAGCCGGTGAGTTCCAGGAAGGGGGTGTTGGCGGCGGCGATCCGGCCGTCGGTGTCGATTTCGAGCACCGCCAAGGCCCGATTGACCGCGTTGGCCAGCCCTTCGAACTCGGCAGCGCGGCGCTTCGAGTCGGTGATGTCCATCAGCACGCCGTCGATCCATTGCAGCTCGCCGTCCGCCCCACGCTTGCCACGACCCGTTTCCGACACCCAGATCTCGCGACCCTGCCGTGTGCGCAGACGGTACTCGATCATGTAGGGCCGGTCCTCCGCAATGGCCGTGCTGACACTGTCCCAGACGGCGATGTTGTCGTCCGGGTTGATCAGCTGGCTGAAGGTGATCCGACCTGCGACGAAATCCTCGGCACGCCAACCGGTCACGCCTTCGACGGCATCGCTGACGAAGACGATGCTCCAGTGCTCGTCCATGCGTGAGCGGAAGCACACGCCCGGCATGTTGTCGAGGAGGCTGCGCAGCTTCTGTTCGCTGTCCCGCAGGGCCTGCTCCATCCGTTGCCGCTCGCTCATGTCGGAGATGAAACCCACGAACAGCTCCTCCCCCTCGATGGGGACGCGCCCGATGGAGAGGCGGATGGGCAGCGTGGTGCCATCCTTGCGCTGCGCCGTCACGTCGCGGCCTGTGCCGATGATGCGGGCCTCACCAGTGCGCAGATGATGTGCAAGGTAGTCGTCGTGTCGGGAGCGATCCGGCTCCGGCATCAGGAGGCTGACATTGCGCCCGATGACCTCGTGGGCCTGCCAGCCAAAGAGGCGCTCCGCGGCGAGGTTGAACGACAGGATCGCCCCCTTGCCGTTGATGGTGATGATCCCCTCTACAGCCGTGTCCACCTTGGCCCGCAGGCGCGATTCACTTCGCTGGAGCAGTTGGTAGAGGTGGCGGTAGCGCAGAAAGCCGCTAGTTCCCGCGATCAGGAAGCTGATGACGACGGTGACGGCGGCCACGCCCATTGCCAGCTGCGTGTTGCTGTCGCCGCCGCCCGGCTGGCCCGCCTCGGGCAGGCCGACGAAGCGCGCGGCAGCCATGGCGACATAGTGCATGGAGGCAATGGCGAGCCCCATCACCACGCCGCCCGCCAGTACGCTGGCGGGCCCCCCGATACGCGGATTCCGGTCCAGCCCGAAACGTATCCACAGGGCGAGCGTGGCCAGCACGACGGCGACGAGAATCGACGCGACAAACCACAATGGGTGATAGCGGAGCTGGGCCTGCATCTCCATGGCGGCCATGCCCATGTAGTGCATGCTACCGATCCCCGCGCCCACCAGCGTCCCGCCGAGGATGAACTGCAAGGGCATTATCTCGTCACGGGCGAGCAGGGAAAGCGCGACCCACGACGCGAACCACGCCGGGCCCATGGACAGGACGGTCAGAACCGGGGCATAGCGGATCTCGCTGCACAGGGAGAAGGCCAGCATGCCGATGAAGTGCATCGCCC
>JAEUNV010000529.1 GCA_016790385.1 Zoogloea sp. | reverse complement strand
GTTTTCATCCGGGTCTCCGACAGGGGCTTGGTCGAGTGTGGGCGTGCTTCGTTCGACTCCCTATCGGCACAGACACCGATAAACTTTAAGGGCGGCGTGATGGCCGCCGCACTTACCTCGATGACGCAGAGATAGGCCGGGCTAAACCAGACCAGGGATCAACCCGAGATCAGGACGCCGTCACGCAATTGGAGTACCCGGCTGGCGCGGGCCGCCAGTTGGGAATCGTGGGTCACGATCACAAAGCTGGTGCCTTGCTCCTCGGCCAGCTCCAGCATCAGCGCGAAAACCTTCTCGGCTGTCTGGCGATCAAGATTGCCGGTGGGCTCGTCGGCAAGCACGCAAGCGGGGCGCGTCACCAACGCACGGGCGATGGCCGCACGCTGGCGCTCGCCGCCCGAAAGCTCGCCGGGCGTATGGCTGAGGCGATGGCCTAGCCCCACCGATTTGAGGATATCCGCCGCCCGCCCGAGCGCCTCGTCCTTGTTCATGCGCCGAACGAAGAGCGGCATGGCCACGTTCTCGAGCGCGGAGAATTCAGCCAGTAAATGGTGGAACTGATAGACAAAGCCCAAGGACTCATTGCGCAGGCGCCCGCGCTCGGCGTCGGAGATGGTTGAGAAATCCCGTCCGAGGAGCCAAACGCCCCCCGCCGACGGCACATCGAGCCCGCCGAGAAGGTGCAGGAGCGTGCTCTTGCCGGAGCCGGACGAACCCACCACGGCCAGACGCTCGCCGCGGACGACCTCGAGGGAAACCTTGCTCAGCACCTCCACCGCATCGTCGCCTTCGCGAAAGGACTTGGACAGATCGCGGCAAGCGATAACAGGCTGTTGCGCGCTTGCATCACTCATAACGCAGGGCCTCCGCCGGGTTGAGGCGGGACGCCCGCCAGCTTGGATACAGGGTCGCCACCAGGGTCAGCACAAAGGACACGGTCGTGATCGTGATCACGTCCGTCCACTGCAATTCGGAGGGCAGATCGGAGATGTAATAGACATCCTTCGCAAGAAACTGGATGCCGAAAGCGCGCTCGATGGCCGGCACCACCACATCGATGTTGAGGGCCAGACTGACACCGCCCAGCACCCCCAGGGCCAGGCCGATGAAGCCGATCAGCGCGCCCTGGATCACGAAGATCCCCATGATCGAGCCGGGGCTGGCGCCCAGGGTGCGCAGGATGGCAATGTCGGCCTGCTTGTCCTGCACCGCCATCACCAGGGTGGACACGATGTTGAAAGCCGCCACGGCCACGATCAGCAGCAGGATGATGAACATCACGTTCTTCTCGATCTGCACGGCACGGAAGAAATTGGCGTGGCTGCGCGTCCAGTCCGACACCACGGTATCGGCATCCACGTAGGCGCTCAGCTCCCGGGCCACCCGGGGGGCCTTGAAGAGGTCATCGATCTTCAGGCGCACGCCGGAAACCCGGTCCTCCATGCGATACAGCGCCTGGGCGTCGTTGAGATGGACCAGGGCCAGACTGGAATCGTATTCGTACATCCCCACTTCAAAGATGCCCACCACCCGGAACTGCTTGAGGCGGGGCAGGATTGCGGCGGGCGTGACGAGGCCCTGGGGCGCGATGAGGGTGACCTTGTCATTCATGGATACCCGTAGCGCCCTTGCCAGATCGGCCCCCAGAACAATGCCGAACTCACCAGGGCGCAGGTCGTCGAGCCGCCCGAAGCGCATGTGCTGGGCAAAGTCCGCCACCTTGTCCTCCGCATCGGGCAGGATGCCGCGGATAAGGGTGCCACGCACCGTCTGATCGAAAGACAACATCCCCTGGGCCTGCACGAAGGGGGCGGCAAAACGCACCTGCGGGTGCTTCGCAGCCTCATCGGCGACACGCTGCCAGTTGCCCAGCTCGCCATCGAAACCACTCACCTGCACATGGGAAGCAACCCCCAGAATGCGGGTGCGTAGCTCCTTCTGAAAGCCGTTCATCACCGACAGCACCACGATGAGCGCCGCCACCCCGAGGGCGATTCCCAGCATGGACACCAGCGATATGAAGGAGATGAAGCGGTTGCGGCCCTGCGCCTGCCGCTTGGAGCGGGTATAGCGCAGACCGACGAGAAATTCATAGGACATCAGCAGAAAGACCGGAAACGCCGGAAAACGACGCGAGGGCGCATTGTGCCGGAGTTGGCCGGTGCTTGGGTATCCCGGCCTGCGCCGGGCAGTACAATCCCCTGCCGCACGGCCTCGGGGCCGCGCCCTTGGCAACCGACCCGCCCCATCAGGAACTCGCCCATGCTCCGCGCCACCCTCGCCGCCCTGCTTGCCATCCTGCCCACCTTCGCCGGCGCCGGGACGGCACTGGTCACACGGCCCGACACGCTCCGCGAGAACCCCTCGTCCTTCGCCGTCCGGCTGGCGGACGTTCACCGCCGCAGTACCGTCCAGGTGCTTGAAGTCCGCGGCGAATGGGTGAGAGTGGAGATCGCCGGCAACCGCAGCGGCTGGATACGCCGCGACAGCACCGACCTGGACATGCAGCCCGACCAGAGCACGCCGCCCCCCCCTGCCTCTTCCCCGCGCGAAGGCACCGCCCTGCCCCGCAGCGTCGGCCGGGCCGGCAACCATGCGCTCATCCTTTCTCTCACGCCTCCATCCCCCGTCGGGCAGAGCCTGGCCGACGCTGCCAGCGCCGGCCGTATCGCCACCCTGATGGGCGTTCCCGACGCCAACACCCGCTATCTTGCCGGCGATGCCCTCACCCTCGATGGACTGCGCCAGGCTCTGGCCGATCTTGATGGACGGGTGGGCGAGCACGACCGCGTCCTCATCCACATTTCGGCCGACGGAGCCCAGCCACGGGGCGGCCGGGCGTGCGGCGACGCGCTCCTCACCACCGACAGGCAGCTTTTCACCGCCTCCGAGCTGCACCGCCACCTTCTGCATCTGGCCGCCCGCACCGACAAGGTCTTCGTGGTCATTGACGCAGGCCGCGGGGAAGAGCGGGCTGCGGTACCCGGGCAGCGCAACCGCTTCACGCGCCAGACCACTCCGGATGCAGTGTGCTCCGCCGAGACCTTCGACCGGAGCGGCCTGCCGTCCAACGTCCAGATCCTGCTGGCCGGTCATCAACGCGCGGCCTTCGAAGACGAACACGGGGGGCTCGCCACCCAGGCGCTGCGGGCCTGTTTTGAGGGCCAGGCTCCCGCGCCCGGCGACCTGGGCCTGGCCGACGGCGACGCCCTGCGAGCCTGCGCACAGACGCGCCTGGATCGTATGCCCGGGAGGCAGCGCATGGCCGTGGCCGGCAATGCGGCCCTGATCCCGGCCCCGCTTTCGTGGACATCCACCCCCTCCGGAAAGGATGTGCCCCGGCGTCTGCTTGAGGCCATCCACGCCCAGCGCGATCAGCGCCGCAAGCTCGACATCGTCCCCATGCGAAGCGCCGACGGCGCCACGGCGGTCCGGTTGGTCAGTGATCGCCCCGGCCATCTATATATTCTGCAAGCCGGTGAGAACGGATTCACCCTGCTCCATCCCAACCAGCACAGCACCGACCGTCGGCTTGAGCCCGGCACCACCGTCAACCTCCCCGCGCTCGCCGACGGCGCATCCCTGGCCGGGAGCAAACTCCTGTTCCTGCTCACCGACAGCGCGCGCTCCACTCAGCGGGCCGGGTTTGTGCCGTCGGGCCCCCTTTCGGTCAGCTTCCCCGACGCCCGCGGCCTGCGCCTCGCCACCGAGGAATTCCTCGGCGGGGATACCCGGCCCCTTTGCCGCTTCAGCGAAACCCGCAACCTCGGGGCCGACCAGCTACGTCAGTGCTCCACGGCCTTTGCCGCCAAATGGATCACCCTGCCGCCGACCAGCGTCCCTCGATAAGGGTCTCGCAGACCGGTAGAATAGCGAGCCCGCAGGGGGTATCTCGGCGGGCGGCGGGATGCAGGCCCCCATGGCATACTCGCCCAGCCCCGCGCCCGTCGCGGTATACGCGGGGGCCTGGATGGGTGCCCACGCCCTCGGCTTGCAAAGGCCGGGGCAAGCACCCTCCCCCTCGCACCCCTGCAATCCACCTTGCCCTATCGCACCCACCCGGCGTCTTCCCCGATGCAAATCGAGTTGATTCTCCCCGGACTGAGCTGGCTTGCCGGCAGTCCCGGTAAACACCCCTCGTCGCCCCTGCACCTTCCGGCGCTCGCAACGCTGCTCGGCCTGTCGCGCAGCCGCTGGGCTCCGCCCCGCGCCACCGACGCCCTGCTGGCAGACCGCCTGGGGCTGGCAGGCGAGGTATCCCACGCCCTGTTGCGACGCAGCGGCGAGCAGTCTCCACCCGCGTCCGGCGGGCACTGGCTGTGTTGCGATCCGGGGCATCTCCACTTCGCCCGCGACACCCTGCTGCTGGCGGATGCCAGCGGGCTGGCCATCTCCCGCCACGAAGCGGATACCTTGATGGCCGGCCTCAACGACATGTTCTCCGACATCGGGCGCTTTGAAGCGCCTACGCCCGATCGATGGTATGTCCACCTCGCGGAGCGGCCGGAACCCCGCTTCCACCCCCTGGCGGACGTCAACGGCCGGCCCGTGCAGCTCTTCCTGCCGGAAGGGAATGACGTGGGTCGCTGGGCCCGCCTGTCCAACGAACTGGAAGTCTGGCTACACAGCCACGGGGTAAACGCGGCCCGGGAAGCCGCGGGGCAGCGCACGATCAACGGGATATGGCTATGGGGCGCCGGCCCCGATCATGCCCCCTGCTCGCCCAAAGTGGCAGCGGTGCATGCGAGCCAGCCTTTCGCCCTGGGGCTGGCACGCATGGCCGGGGTTACGGTCAGCCCGGCAAGCCGTTACACCCCGTCCTCGGGCACCCTGCTAGTGCTGGTGGACACGCTTCAACGCCCGGCCCTGCATCAGGATGGTGAGGCCTGGGTGAATGAACTCTGCCAGCTCGAAGCCAACTG
>JAEUNV010000516.1 GCA_016790385.1 Zoogloea sp. | reverse complement strand
CGGCACTTCGCTGCCCGACAGAAACTCCATGTCGGCAAACAGCACGCCGTAGTCGGGCTGGTCCACCCCCAGCTGCTGCTGCACGGCCTGGGAGGTGAGGCCGATCTTCTTGCCCACCACGCGCCGGCCTTCGGCGATGTCTTGAACGCTGTTGCAGCGGGCCACGGCATAGGCTTCGTCTGCACCCTGGATGCCGAATTGCTCGGAGATGCGGGGGATGGCCACGCGGGTGGCGCGGGCCTGCCGCAGGGCCGCAGCGGCGGCCTTGATCTTGTCCTGGTTCATGATGTGCTCTCTTGAAAAGGGATCGGCCTTACCGGGCCGGGTAGCGGCTGCGCAGCCGGGACAGGTCGGCCAGCTCGTCGTCGAGGCAGGCGGCGTACTCCTGGTACAGCTGCCGGACAACCGCTTCGGTGCTGGCGATGGCTTCGATGCCGCCCACCCCGTGACCGGCGGACCACACCGTCTTCCAGGCCTTGGGGGCTGCGACGATGTCGCCGGAGAAGTCGATCTTCTTTTCTTCGCGCAGCTGTTCGGGGGTGAAGCCGGCCTTGTCGAGGGTGGGCTTGAGCCAGTTGGCGAGCACGCCGGACACTGCCTTGGTGGCCACCAGGTCTTCCAGACTGCTCGTGACGATGAGATCCCGGTAGGCCGGTTCAGCCAGGCTTTCGGGGGTGGCGATGAAGCGCGTTCCGGCCAGCACGAAATCGGCACCGAGCAGCTGTGCCGCGCGGATGTCGGTGCCGGTGGTGATGGCACCCGCCAGGCCGAGGGGGCCGGACCAGAACTTGCGCACCTCGGCGAGCAGGGAAAAGGGGTGGAAGTTGCCGGTGTGGCCCCCAGCCCCCTGGGTCACCAGCACCAGCACATCGGCGCCAGCGTCAGCCGCCTTGCGGGCCAGGGCCGGGTTGATCACGTCGGCCATGACGATGCCGCCGTAGCCATGCACGGTGTCGAGCACCCGGCGCGGGCTGCCCAGGGCGGTGGACACGATCTTGGGCTGGAACTCCTGCACCAGGGCCAGTTCCGCGTCGAAGCGGTCGTAGCTGCTGTGCACGATCATGTTGAGCGACCACGGCGCGCCGGGACGGTCGGCCTGGATGGCGTCGCGGGTGTGGGCCATCCACTCCCGGAGGATGTCCACGTTGCGGGCGTTGGCCGCCGGGTAGGAGCCGATGATGCCGGCCCTGGCGCAGGCGATCACCAGCTCGGGCCCCGAAACCAGGAACATCGGCGCGGCCATCAGCGGCAGGGTGCTGCGGCCCATGATGTCGACAAAGTCCTGCTGCGGCGCAGTCAGGCTACGCGTGAAGCTCATTTCTTCCTCCGTTGGATGCTCTTTGGTGCGTCGTTTCTTATGTTTTTTGGCGCGGGCGGGGCAGGCTCATCGGATGGGTCGTATCTCCCAGCCGCCGTCGCTCTGGATCACCGTCGCAGTGGTGGCCCGGCTGTTGTCCCTGGAGGCCAGCAGCACGTAGTGCCCGGCGTGGTCCTCGGGCTGGGCGATCATCTTCAGGGGCATCGAGTTGGCGACGTTCTCCTGGAAGTTGGGGATCTCCGACAGGCGCCGCTCGCCCTTGCCCAGGCTTTCGGGGCCGCGCAGGGGCGTGACCGTGCCCCCCGGCGCCACGCCATTGACCCGCACATCGGGGGCGAACTCGTAGGCCA
>JAEUNV010000473.1 GCA_016790385.1 Zoogloea sp. | reverse complement strand
TTCAGCTGACGCGCGCCGGGCAGACGCTGTTTCTCACGGAGCACAGTGGAGATTGCCAGGTGGGCGGTGCAGTCTATTTCCGCGTGCCGGATGCCAGGGCGTGTTTTTCCGAGTTCACCGGGAATGGGGTGGTGAGCATGGATGGGGTGGTCGATACGCCCTGGGGAACGCGTGAACTCCTGGTCACCGATCCGGATGGAAATCGCCTGCGCTTTGCCAGTGATGTTTGAGGGGATGGGGCAGGCCACCGTCTTTGCCACACCAATGCCAGGAAGGAAACATGCCATTCACACCGTTCCACATGGGGCCCGGACTGCTGATCAAAGCAGCGATGCAGGGGGCGTTTTCCCTGATGGTCTTCGGTTGGGCGCAGATCGTTATGGATGTGCAGCCGCTGGTGGTGATCCTGACCGGCGAGGGGCATCTGCATGGTTTCACCCATACCTGGATCGGGGCGTCCCTGCTGGGCATTGCTTCGGCTCTCAGCGGAAAGTACCTGTCGGAGTTCGGCCTGCGCCTGATGGGTTGCCACCGCTTGGTGCCCATCGTCTGGCCCGTGGCCGTGCTGTCGGCCTTCGTCGGCACCTTCAGCCATGTGCTGCTGGACGGGATCATGCATGCCGACGTGGAGCCCTTCTGGCCCTTTAGCCGGGACAACGCTCTGCTCGGGCTGCTGTCGGTGCGGGCCATGCACTGGTTTTGCCTCGGCAGTGGGCTGGTCGGAGCGGTGCTGTATTTCATCGTGGCCCGCCGACGGGTTGCGCGGGGCGGTGGCGGGGTGTCTGGCCCGCCCCAGGAAGCCACCCGCGGCGGCCGGGGCAGCGCCCTCAGCGCCCCTCAAACCACCCGGCGATCTTCATCCGCTCCTCGTCGGTGATCCCGGTGACGTTGCCCAGGGGCATGGCCTTGAGCTTGACCGTCTGGTCGTGGATGCGTTGGGCCTGGGCTTCGATGCGCTCAGGGGTGTCGAGGAGCACGCCCGCCGGGGCGGAGGCCATCAGCGTGGGCTTTTCGGCGTGGCAGGCGGTGCAGCGGGCACTGATGATGGGCTGGATGTCGGCCAGGGTTGGGGCGGCGGTGCCGGCGCTGGCAAGCCGCGGCGCCGGGGCCAGCCACACGGCCACGCCGGCCAGGATGACGATGGCGGCGGCGGGGAATTCCCAGCGCACGGCGCCCTTGTGGCGCAGGTTGAAGAAGTGGCGGATCAGCACCGCAGCCAGAATGATCAGGGCCAGCACCGCCCAGGCGTGGGCATGGGTGTAGGTGAAGGCGTAGTGGTTGCTGATCATGCAGAACAGCACCGGCAGGGTCAGGTAGTTGTTGTGGTAGCTGCGCTGTTTGGCGCGGATGCCGTCCATGGGGTTGGGGGTGTCGCCGCGCTGCATGGCGGCCACCACCCGCTTCTGGCCCGGGATGATCCAGAAGAAGACGTTGCCGCTCATGGTGGTGGCGATCATGGCGCCCACGTGGATGAAGGCGGCACGGCCCGACAGGAGGTGGGTGAGAGCCCAGGCCACGGCCACCACGAAGGCGTAATACACAATGCCGAAGAGCAACTGGCTGCGATTGATGAGCAGGCGGCACAGCACGTCATACACCATCCAGCCGCCAGCCAGGGTGCCCAGGCCGATGGCCACGGCGGCGCCCGGGCTGATGGCGGCCACCGAGGGGTCGACCATGTAGCTGCCGGCCTGAAGGTAGTACAGGGTGGAGATCAGGGCGAAGCCCGACAGCCAGGTTGAATAGCTTTCCCACTTGAACCAGTGCAGATCGTCCGGCAGGTGGGCGGGGGCGACCAGGTATTTCTGCGGGTTGTAAAAGCCGCCGCCATGCACGGCCCACAGCTCGCCGCCCACGCCCTTGGCCTTCAGGGCCGGGTCGGTGGGTGGTTTGAGGCTGTTGTCCAGCCACACAAAGTAGAAGGACGAGCCGATCCAGGCGATGCCGACG
The DNA here is from genome assembly GCA_016790385.1 of Zoogloea sp. GTDB lineage: Bacteria > Pseudomonadota > Gammaproteobacteria > Burkholderiales > Rhodocyclaceae > Zoogloea. Next base: position 36 of record JAEUNV010000473.1, on the reverse strand, counting down.
ATCAGGTGGAGCCAGCGCAGCAGCAGGCTGCCCCAT
>JAEUNV010000456.1 GCA_016790385.1 Zoogloea sp. | reverse complement strand
TCCACCACGCCCGGATTCAAACCCCGGCGTCTTTCAGAAAGCGCTGCCGCTCGGCGTCCTTGTCCAGATGACTGGCCAGCGCCCGGCACAAGGTGGGTACGCTGTTGGCGGTACGCGACTCGCGCCGCACCAGCACCTTTGACATGGGGCCCATGTGTCGGGCGAAGAGCTTTTCGATACGCTCCAGGTCGGCGCTGGCAATGACGCCCGAACCCGTTGCCGTTGCCGTTGCCGACGCCGCGCTGGTGCTCGCACTCGTCACGCTGCGTGCCAGGGACGACGCACTCGACAAGCCGGAACCAGCAAGCGCACTGGACAGGAATGCCGAGCGGGGGGCCGGATCGGGGATCAGATCGGCAAGGCTCTGCAACAGCTCGGGCAGGCTGCCCGCCCGGGGCACCGAGCGACGCACGAGAATGCGCGCCATGGGGCCGATGTGCTGGGCAAGGATACGCTCGGCGTTGTCGATGGCCGCCGGCGTGATGTCGGCGCCGGTCGCCGGACGGCTGAGGGAGGGCTCCGCCCCCCCCCCGCCGCAGGCCGCCAGATGTTCGCCGCTCCAGGCATAGAGGTCATGATCGCGCGCCAGTGGATCACGGCGCAGGCCCATGTGGCGGAAACACTCGCTGGCGTTGCGCTTGAGGTGCTGGATCACCTCGTAGTACGCCCGTGCCACCAACACCTGGCCGGGCTCCGAGAAGCGCATCACCCGGAAAGCCGTGGTGATGCCATCGCCAAGAATGCGGGAACGGCCGTTGGGATCGGGCGCCACCCGCACTGGCCCCAGGTTGATCCCCATGTGCACCCCAAGCCCTTCGCTGGCCGCCGCGTCACCCAGTTGCACCGCCGTGCGCAGGGCGTCTTCGGGGTCGCCCACGTAACACACGGCGCACCCTTCCTTGGTATTGACGGCAAGGCGGCTGGTGGGGGGAACGGGCGCGATGGCCTGGCTGAGCATGCGGACGAGTCGGGTACGCCGTTCAGACTGGATCGCCGGATCGTCCGCTGGCGAAGCCACATCGGCAAACAGCACGGCACCGATGAAGGTGCGAGCCTCGGAAGCCGACAGGCCCAGAGGCAGCGGCGCCTCGACGGGGGGATCGACCGGCCCTTCGCCGCCGGTGGGCGGGGCAAGGCAGGCGCGGCGGAAATCCGCCACCTGGCGGGGGCGCTTGTCCTCGTCGGGATTGAGGGCCCAATCAATGGCGTTGAGCAGCGCGAGGCCAAAGGCATCCACGTTGCCGATGCTGGCCGCCGGAGGCATGCCGTCCTCCCGCAGGCGGGCAAAGGCTTCAACCGGCAATTTACCGGTGACCATCCAGTACATGACGCCGGCAAAGGCGTACAGATCCGTCCACGGCCCCTGCTTGCCGTGGCGGTGATACTGCTCCGCCGGCGCAAACCCGGGCGTGACCACCGCCGTGAGGGCCTGTTCCTGCCCGTCCTCGTTCTCGAGGCGGCGTGCAGACCCGAAATCCAGCAGCACCGGGGTGCCGTCGGCGCGCATGTAGATGTTGCCCGGCTTGATATCACGGTGCAAAAACCCCGCCCGGTGGATGGCCTCAAGACCATCCAGCAGGGGGCGCACGATGTTGAGCAGGGTGGGGCGATCAAGGGGCAGGCGGCCGATCAGCCATTGATTCAGGGGCTCGCCCGTCTCGTACTCCATCACCATGTAGGCGGTTTCGTTGGCCTGAAAGTAACGCAGCACACGCACGATGCCCGAGTGATGGAAGCTGGCCAGCGCCCTGCTTTCCATCAGGAAACGCTTGAGACCCCATTCGAAACCCTTGGTCGCCTTGGCCGAGCGCGGGCGGACGGTCAAGTCCTGCTCGCGCAGCGCAAGATCTTTCGGTACGTATTCCTTGATGGCCACCCGGCAATCCAGGTGAGTGTCATGGGCCAGATAGGTGATGCCGAAGCCCCCTCCGCCCAGCACACGCTCGATGTGATACTCATTGAGCACATAGCCCTTCGGCAGGGCGAGCTGATCGTCCTGGCCGTCGCGAGAAGCCCGCGTGGTGTCGCTCATGGGGCCGCGCGGCTCAGGAATCGATCATCTGCATGGCCTTTTCGAGACTGCGGCGCATGCGGTTGAAGGAGCTGGCCAGAACCGCCACTTCGTCGCGGCCGTTCTCGGGAAACTCGGGCTGGTCGAAATCGCCGGTGCTGACCTTGTCGGCCGCCGCCGACATGCGCGACACCGGCTGGATGATCAGCCACGACAACATCAGGTTGAGCACCAGGAAGACGGCAGCGAAAACGGCCGCCAGGGACGCCATGAAGGTGCGGAA
>JAEUNV010000440.1 GCA_016790385.1 Zoogloea sp. | reverse complement strand
TTCCGCCTCGAAGACATCCGGACCCTGCTCAACGAGGCCCAGGCCGAGCACTGGTACGCGACCCGGATGCAGGTTCAGGCGGACCTGTGCCTTCCCCGGCACCGGGCCAGCAACGACGCCCGAATCCTCCAGGCCACCCTGGGTCGGGTGCGCGCTGCCTGGAGCAGCTCCGTTTCGCAGCCGGACAACGCTTAGAAAGCCGCGCGGTAACTCACGCCCGTCGGCCCGAGGAGCCAGTTGCCGGCACGCACCCCCACATAAGCACCTGCGGCATTCCAGGCCATGTCCTTCCAGGAGAACCGGTTGCAGTCCCGCGTGCTGTCGTACAGCTCCTTGGCCACACCGGGAACCAGGGCAAGCCCGAATGCCGTCCAGGTGTCGTCCGACAGCCGTGAGGTGCCGATGCCAACCGCCATCGACACACCGAAATGCGCGGCCTTGTCGCTACCGGTCCAATCATCGTCGCGGGCACTGCAAGCCATGACGGAGCTATTCAGGAAGGCCAGCAGCACAACGGCCGGGACAGTGAATTTCAGGGTTTTCAAGGATCACCTCATTGTTGAAAAATGTGTCGCAGCATCATACGGAAGATGCAGAGCATCCTGACTGCATTTGCAGGCGACGCATGTCAGAATCTCGGGGAAACACAGTTCAGGAGCACACCTCATGCGTGAAGTTAGGGTCTGGGATCTGCCCCTGAGGCTGTTCCACTGGCTACTCGCCCTTGCCGTCACGGGCGCTCTGGTCAGCGGACAAATAGGCGGCAATCTGATGGTCTGGCACGGCCGGCTGGGCGTGCTTGTGGCGGGGCTGCTGGGATTTCGTCTGGCCTGGGGCCTGGTGGGCTCCACCCACGCCCGGTTTGCCAGCTTCGTGCGCGGTCCGGCGGCCATCCGCGCCTATCTGCAAGGCACATGGCACGGGCTCGGCCACAACCCGCTGGGCGCCCTATCGGTGCTCGGCATGCTGGCAGCTCTGGGCCTCCAGACCGCCAGCGGACTTTTCGGCAACGATGACATCGCCTTCCAGGGCCCGCTCTATCCCCTCGTATCCAAAGACACCAGCGACTGGGTCACGGGCCTGCACCGCAAGGGATTCTGGCTGATCCTGCTGCTGATCACTACCCATCTGGCGGCCATCGTGTTCTATCTGAAGATGCGCGGGGACAACCTGATTCATCCGATGATCACCGGCCGCAAGTCTGTCACCGCAGCTGCCGCTGATCCGGAGCAGCGAGGGGGTGGCACCCTGGCGCTGATACTTGCGCTGACGGTCGGCCTGGCGACGGCTTATGGGGCCAGCGGTGCGTGGCAGGCCCCGCCCCCGCCCGTGCCGGCCGCCGCGCCAGCCTGGTGAATCCCAGCCTGTCGGGCTCCTGGTGGCGGAACCCGCGGGCGGCTTATTCGTCCTTACGGAACTTGTCGTGGCAGGCCTTGCAGGACTCACCGGTCTTGCCGAATTGCACCTTGATCGCCGCCGCATCGCCAGTGGCCGCCACCTTTTGCAGCTCATTGGCTTCCTTCACGAAGGCCACCGCCAGTTTGCGAACCTCGTCCTGCTGTTGAAAGAATTCCGGCTTCACGCGGGTCTTCTGACCACCCGTATCCTTATCCGTACCCGCACCGAATAGGGCACCCATTCCCGAATTGGCGGTGGCGGCAATCACCGTGGCCGCGGCCAGCACCTGATCCTTGTTGAAGCTGGCAGGCGCATCGATGGTCTGCGCCTTGATCTTGCCCATGTTCCAGGACATGAAAGCATAGCCCGCCTTGCGGAACTTGATCTGGTCCTCCGGCTTCATCTGGGCGCTGGCTCCAGCGGCAATGCCCAGGACCAGGGTGGCAAAAAGCACATGCTTGATCTTCATGAACAGACTCCCTGCGTGGTTGAGATGGAAAAAACGCTCGATTCGATGGAACGAGACGCGATTTTCCGGATGATTATTCCACAACACGGTAAAAAGCCTCCCAGCCGCATGCCGATCGACTTGATAGGGCGCACATCGGCAGACCTCGCCGGTCCGTTACGGCGAGGCGCGGGAAGCGTGAGCGCGATCAGAGCGGGCGCCAGACCGTCAGTGCACCGCGGATCTGGCCCTTTTCGTAACCGAAGGCGCGATCATGGGGGTAGTTGCGGGCAAGTTCACTCTTCAGTCCGGCTTCGATCCTGTCGGACGGACCATGACACTTCAGGCACACATCCCCGACAGGAATCGCCCGGATGTAACGGAAGACAGGCTTGCCAGCGTCCATGACAATCTCGCCGACTTCAAGGCTTTCCACCTTCTCACCCGCAGCCGCGCGGATGTTGAAATCAGCGAGCTGGCGCGCTTCCCAGACATCCGGCGTACCCCGCTCCGGATTGCGCGTCTTCAGGCTGACCCGCGACATCTTCCAGCCGGTCTTGTCAGACTGTTCCTTGAGCAGCTTGGGGGCCTGATCCTTGCAAACCGGGATGGCCTCAACCACGCCGCGCGTGGCAACCGTGTCCTGCATCATGGCGACAACCTTGGGCAACACCGGCAGCGCGTTCTTGCGGGTATCGAGCTTCAGGGCGTCCACATCGTGGGCGTGGACGACGCCGGCCAAGAGAACAATAGGCAAAAGGGCAAAGCGCAACATGGGGGCATCCTTAAATTAGACTTGTCTAATATACAGGATATCCATTGCCGGTAACCAGTGTGATTTCAGGTTGAATGCCTGCAACCAATCGGCGCAGAAGGAGCCAAAGGGAGGTACCCACTCAAGGAAAGAGCCATGGAATCCCAGACGCACACCATCACCCATCTGTTCGCCCAGCTCGGCCTGCCCAGCGAAACCGGCGCCATCGACACCTTCATTGATACGCACGCCCCCCTGCCCCATGACCTTCGCCTGATCGACGCGCCGTTCTGGACGCCAGTCCAGGCCGAATTCCTGAAATCCCAACTGGAGCAGGATTCGGACTGGAGCGCCGTCATCGACACACTTGACGCCCGCCTGCGCCATCGCCTATGAACTCCGGCGGAATCAATCCGCAAGCAGAAAACGCTGAGGATCAACGCCCCATTTGTCCGGCGCCTCGGCGGAAACGATGCGGTCTCCGCCACCGTTGCCGAGTTTGCGCCCGAGGTCGAGAAGCTCGGGCTTGATGTAGCCGTTGGCGCGGGTGCTGAAGAACACCCGCAACTTCGGGGTCAGCAGGCTGCCTTCATTCTGCTCGACCACCACGCCCAGCCTGCCCGACTCAAGCCGGACAAGGCTCCCGACCGGATAGATCCCTACACAGCGCATGAAGGCCTGGAGCAGCTTCTGGTCAAAGTGGTCCGTGCTCCATTCCCACATCTTGCGGAGCGCCTCCGCGGCGGGCATACCCTTGTGGTAACAACGATCGGCGGTGATCGCGTCGTAGACATCGACGATGGCGGCCATGCGCGCCATGGTCGAAATCGCATCACCGGCCAGACCATCCGGATAGCCCCTGCCGTCCAGCCGCTCGTGGTGATGGCGGGTGATGTCCAAGGGGATGGGGCCGATACCCGGCGTTTCCAGCAGCACGGCGTGACCATCTCCTGGATGCTTCTTGATGAGATCGAACTCGGCATCAGTCAGGCGCCCGGGTTTGTTCAGCACCTCATCGGGCACCTTCATCTTGCCGATGTCGTGGAGCAGACCGCCTATTCCCCCCTGGCGCAGCTCGTCGCCATCCAGCCCCAGGGAACGGCCGAAGGCGATCATCAGGGTGCACACGCTGACCGAGTGCAGGAAGGTGTAGTCGTCCTTGTTCTTGATCCCGATCAGCCCCATCAACGCACCGCCGTTGCGAAGTACCGAACCGGTGATGGCTTCCACCACCGGCTCCGCATCGTCGAGGGATACGGCATTGCCCAGGCGCACATCGCTCATCATCGAACGGATGACCTTATGAGCCTGTTCATGAATGCGTTTGGCGCGGGCGAGTTCTTCCCGCACCGAGACCCTGACAATCGGTTCCTGGGGGGCGGACAGGGCGTTAACGATCTCCTGCTCGACAGCCGCCTGCACCTCCTCGGCGGCAACCGCCTCCACATCATCCAGTCCGCGAGCGGTATCGATGTAGACGTGCTGGATACCCGCCTCGACAATGCGGCGAAGATCGCCCTCGCCCTTGAGGATAAACTGGGCGCGCCAGAACGGATGGGACATCCAGTCGCCACAAAGCTCGTGGATGAACATACCCGGACGCAGCCGGGCCACAGGAATTTTCTTCAGCATGAAACGGAAAACCTGGGGAACCAGGGTGATAAAAGGGTTTTGCCATCAAAGTCCAGCTTCTAACGACCGCGAGTAAGCCGGCTTGAGTCAGTATCCATGGCCAAGTGTGTCGCCTGCACGCAAAGGTACGCAATACACAGCCGCTATAATGCCGACTCTTTCCGCACTGCACATTCAATAGTTCATGGACATCATCCTGCTCCTGAAGGCGCTGATCCTCGGCGTGGTCGAAGGTCTGACCGAATTCCTGCCGATCTCCAGCACCGGACACCTCATCCTTGCTGGCGACTTGCTCAACTTCAACGATGATCGGGGCAAGCTCTTCGAGATCGTGATCCAGTCCGGGGCAATCCTGGCCGTGGTGTGGGAATACCGGGAACGGGTGATGCGCACCTTCTCCGGCCTAGGCCGGCAGCGGGAAGCCAATCGCCTGGTGCTCAACCTCTTCATCGCCTTTCTACCCCTCGCCGTACTCGGGCTCATCTTCGGTAAGGCCATCAAGGCTTCCCTGTTCGCCCCCATCCCGGTTGCCACCGCATTCATCCTCGGCGCTTTCGTGATCTTGTGGGCCGAGCGGCGCCAGCACTCGGTGCGCATTCACAGCGTTGACGAGATGACGCCACTGGATGCGCTCAAGATGGGCATCGCCCAGGCGGTCGCATTGATTCCCGGAACCTCGCGCTCGGGCTCAACGATCATCGGAGGCATGCTCTTCGGCTTCTCCCGTCATGCCGCCACCGAATTTTCCTTCTTCCTGGCGATCCCCACCCTTGGCATGGCCACCGTCTATCAGCTCTACAAGGAGCGCGCCCTGTTGAGCATGGATGACCTGGGCATGTGGGTGGTGGGCTTCATCTCGGCCTTCATTTCGGCCTTCCTCTGCGTGCGCTGGCTGTTGCGTTACATCTCCAACCACGACTTCGTTCCGTTTGCCTGGTATCGCATCGTTTTCGGCATCGTGGTGCTGGTCACCTGGCACTTCGGCCTGGTGGAATGGACAGCCCACTGAGCGCCGAAGCGGCCCGAACACCCTTCGGGCCGCAGGCCCCCGCCCCCTGTCGCACCCATCTTACGGACATCCACGACAGCCGGCGGGGCCGGAGCCTGCCCCTCAAGCTCTACCTGCCCGACCAACCGGCCCCCGCCGGCCTTATTCTCTTCTCCCATGGGCTCGGGGGCTCCCGGGAAGGCGGCAGCGACTGGCTATCCCACTGGGCGGGGCTCGGCTTCGCGGCGATCGCCGTACAGCACCCCGGAAGTGACACCCGCCTGCTCCATAAGCAGTCTCCCCTGGCCCTGCGGAAAGCCTTCCGCGAGGCGATGAACCCCGAAGAACTCGCCCGCCGCGCTGACGACCTGCGCTTTGTGCTCGGCCGCATCGGGCGAAAGGGGAGCTTTCCGGAAGCCATCAACGGGGTCAGCCGGATCGGTCTATGCGGGCACTCCTTCGGCGCCGTCACGGTCCAGTTGCTGGCCGGCGAACGTCGCCCCGACCAGAGAACGGAGCCCGTCGACCCCCGCGTTGGGGCGGTTCTCGCCCTGAGCCCATCAGCCCGCCGTGCCGACCATGGCCCCGGCCTCGGTCACCGC
>JAEUNV010000364.1 GCA_016790385.1 Zoogloea sp. | reverse complement strand
GCGCTGGTCTTTGGCGCAGGCTTTGTGCTGGGCGCGCTGCGCGTGCCCTTTCTGGTGCCCCGCCTCGGCGAACGCATGGCGGAACTCATCGAAATGCCCTTCATGCTCGTGGTGATGGTGATGGCCGCGCGCTTCATCGTCCGGCGTTTTGGCCTGCCCGGCACTGCGCCGGCTCGCCTGGGTGTCGGCCTTTTGGCGCTGGCCTTGCTGCTCGGCGCCGAAGTCCTGCTGGCGGTCATGCTCCAGGATCGGACCCTTGGCGAGTATGTGGCCAGTCGCGATCCGGTTTCCGGCGCCGTCTATCTGGCCATGCTGGCACTGTTCGCGGCCATGCCCCTCGTGCTCGCGCGGGTGGCGCCGGCTTCCCGGGGGTAGCAGCGCGTGGGCCTTCATTTCACTCCCCTGCCCGGCACGCCGGCCCGGCCCCGGGGCCTCCCCTCCCTTTTTTCGGTCCCGCACATCATGCCCACCGAGCGTATCTCCCAACTCCTCGACGACATCCGCCTTCTCGACGCGGGGCGCTTCGAACTGGTTCAGGCACTGAGAGGGATCATCCTCGATCTCGACCCTTCGATTTCCGAAGAGGTGAAGTACGGCGGGCTTCTGTTCTCGTCGGGCAAGCCGTTTTGCGGCGTCTTCTCCTACACGAAGCACGTTTCGCTGGAGTTTGGGGAGGGCGCATCGCTGCCTGATGCGTTCCAGGTGCTGGAAGGTGCGGGCAAGTTTCGGCGCCACATCAAATTGGTGTCGGTTGAAGACATCGGCGGCAAGCATGTCCGGGACTATCTCGTCCTGGCGCGTGGGCTGGCGGCAGAACCCTGAGCGCATGCATCTTCCTGTCGACAGCCGGACAAGGCTAGAATGCGCCCCGGGCTGCCAGGACGCCCACCTCGCGAAAGCACAAGCACCTTACATCGCAAGCCTTGCTTGCATACCCTCCGTGGCCAACGGCGAGAGCGGCCACTCGACTTCGGAGTCGGTATGCCTATTTCATCATTCCAGCCGCCCTGCGCGGGTCAGATCTCTTCCGTTCAACTGGTGCTGCGCGAGGCAAAGCGCCTCCATCGCGCCGCAGCCTCGGGGCCCCTTTCGGAGGCGCTTCCCATTCTGCGGCGGCTCATGGCAACCCGCGCCGTGACGGACCGTTCGCTACCCGGCCTCTTCCGCGCCCGCTGCACCGTGCAGCGCAAACATGTGCTCCGGGCGCTGGCCCGCGAGGCTGGGTACGCCAGTTGGGAGGATTATCGCCACGCCCTTCCGCATCTCGATATCAGCCAGCTTGAACAGCTTGCCTCAGTGCAGCGCGGCACCGCGGTTCTGAAGCTCTGGTTCTCCGATACGTCGGCAGCGAGGCGTTTTGCCGCGGAACAGGGTGGTCAGGCTGTGCGCGTCGGCGTGCAGGCTGTCGTCCTTCCTGCGGCGCCTTCCGAGGCCGCCGAGGCGGGGCAGCCACCCTCGCCGATACAGTCCCCCGGCGCCTGACCCTGACGGGCGCCCCCGCAGCGGGGCGCCCCAGGCACGGCGGGGCATACCCGTCGGCGACGCCGGAAAATGCCGATCTCATGCTGGCCTCTCGCCCGGATGTTGTGCAGAATCCAGCCTCTCCGGTGAAGTAGCCAGATCCGTCCGGCTGTCGCCGAGCCAGCAGCCATCCCGGGCGGGATGGCTTCCAGCAACTGCACCCCATTGAACGCCGATGCACAGGAAATCCGCACTCATCCCCCTCTACCAGGCGCTCGCCGTGGTCGGGCTGCTGGCCACCTGGTACTACAACGGCCAATACATTCTGGGCGGAGGTGGTCTGGCGCCCGCCGAGTTCTTTGGAACCGCGTTTGCCAACGTCCTCACGACGGCCATCACCATCGACGTGTACCTCTCGGCGGTGACGTTCTCCGTGTGGGTCGTTGTTGACGCACGGCGCAACAGCCTGAAGCGGCCCTGGCTTTACCTGGCCCTCTGTTTTCTTGTGGGCCTGGCGATTGCCCTCCCGCTCTATCTCGCACACCGGGAAAGGGCTCTTGGCCTGAAGGAAGGCGGGGCCTGACCGGCCCGGGGTGATCCTCGCCCTGGTGCAAGCGCACTGGGCGGGGTCGGCTAGCCGATCGTCCCCGGTTTGTTGCCCAGCATGGCGCGCAGGTTGGCGATGCGGGCTCTGGCGTCTTCCTTGGTCACGGGTTCGGCGGACTTGCGATCACTGCGCTTGATACCGTCGGCGCCCATCTCGTCGATGAAGCGGGAAGGGTCGCAGGTGCGCACTTCGCGGCCCGCCTTGCGCCGTTCGCAGTAGCTGATGGTGAGGCTGCGCTGGGCGCGGGTGATGCCCACGTACATCAGGCGGCGCTCTTCCTCGATCTTGTCTTCGTCGATGGACGACTGGTGGGGCAACAGGCCTTCTTCGACACCCACCAGAAAGACGTGCTTGAACTCCAGGCCCTTGGAGGCGTGCAGGGTGGCGAGCTGGACCTGGTCAAGTTCTTCGCCGTCGTCCTTGTCGAGCATGGTGATCAGGCTGATGGTCTGGATCATGTCCGACAGGGTCTTGCCGTCTTCCTCGCCCTTGCGGCCCAGCCAGCCGGTAAAGTCGCCCACGTTGCTCCACTTGGTTTCGGCTTCGCGGGGCTCGCAGCTTTCGTACA
>JAEUNV010000360.1 GCA_016790385.1 Zoogloea sp. | reverse complement strand
GGAGGCCACCGCTCAAGTGGCGGCCAAGCAGCGGGTGTTGGAGGATGCCCTGTGGCATCTCGGGCGAGTCCGTGCGGATGTGCTCTATCCCCCCATCGTCGGCCCGGCCTGGGGCTACCGCTATCGGGCGCGCCTGACTGTGCGCCATGTGCCGAGCAAAGGTGGCGTGCTGATCGGCTTTCACGAGCGGCGCAGCAGCTACGTGGCACCGATGGACGAATGCGCCATTCTTCCCCCTCGCGTTTCCGCCATGGTGCCCCGTCTGCGGGTTCTCGTCGGGCAACTGTCGGCGCCTGATCGCCTGCCGCAAATCGAGATTGCCGTTGGGGAGGGCATCACTGTCCTGGTTTTTCGCCACTTGTTGCCATTCACCGCGGCCGACGAGGCGCTTCTTGCCGCGTTTGCCCGGGACGAGGACGTGCAGGTCTGGGGCCAGCTGAACGGCCCGGATTCAGCCCGGCGCCTGTTTCCGGCCGAGGCCCCGGGACTGGCGTATACCTTGCCCGAGTTTGGTGTCTCGATGGCCTTCCGGCCGACGGATTTCACGCAGGTCAATATGGGCATCAACCGTCTGCTGATGCGCCGTGCCATGCAGCTGCTGGCCCCCCGTCCCGGCGAGCGGATTGCCGACTTGTTCTGTGGCTTGGGTAACTTCAGTCTACCCATCGCCAAATCGGGTGCCCGTGTGGTGGGCGTGGAAGGGAGTGATGCGCTGGTGCGGCGAGCGGGTGAGAATGCCCGCGCCAATGGGCTGGAGGCGCGCAGCGAGTTCCATGCCGCCAACCTGTTCGAAGCCACTGAAGACAGTCTTGCCGCCCTGGGGCGGCTGGACAAGATGCTCATCGACCCCCCCCGGGAGGGGGCGATCGCCGTGGTCAAGGCACTCGGGGCCTCGGCGCCTGCACGTATCGTTTATGTGTCCTGCAATCCCGCAACCCTTGCGCGGGATACCGCGGTGCTCATCCACGAAAAGGGCTACCGCCTGAAGGGGGCGGGTATCGCCAACATGTTCCCCCAGACTTCGCACGTGGAATCCATCGCCCTGTTCGAGCGGGGTTGAGGCGCGTGCTGCGCGTATAAAAAAGGCGACCCGGAGGTCGCCATTTTTACTACTGCGCGGGGCGATCAGTCGCGATCGCCGCCGCCGAAGGCCATCACCAGATTGAGCAGGCCGACGAAGATGTTGTACACATCCAGGTAGACCGCCAGGGTGGCCGTCACATAGTTGGTTTCACCACCACGCACCACATTGCTGATGTCGTACAGCAGGTAGCCCGAGAACAGCATCACCACCGCCGCAGAGATCACCAGGTGTAGCACCGGCATCTGCAGGAAGATGTTGGCGACCCCAGCCAGCAGAATCACCACCAGGCCGACCATCAGGAACTTGCCCATGTTGGTGAAATCGCGCTTGGACACGCTGGCGATGCTTGCCATGGTGGCAAACACGGCACCCGTGCCGCCTGCGGCCATGGCGATCATGGAGCCACCGTTGGAGAAGCCCAGGGCAACTTGCAGGATGCGCGATAGCATCAAGCCCATGAAGAAGGTGAAGCCCAGGAGCAAGGCCACGCCCAGACCGTTGTTCTTGTTTCGCTCGATGCCATAAAAGAAGGCGAACGAGATGCCCAGGAACAGCAGGAAGGCGATGAAGGGGCTGCCGGCCATGAACGAGAACTGCATCTGCACGCCAAGCAGCGCGCCGGCAACGGTCGGCACCATCGTGAGTGCGAGCAGCATGTAGGTATTGCGCAGCACGCGGTTCGCGCTTTGCGACAGTACCTGCGTTTGCTGACCGTAAGTGTCGAGTTGCATGAAGATCCTCCAGAAATGAATGACAGGGTAGCCTGCACTGCCTGAGAGTAGCGAAGCCCCCAAGAAGTTTCAACCGCGTTGCCTGCGTGGCATTTGGCCTGCGCCGCGCTCATGCTAGAATTCGCGCCCTCGGGAAGCGTGGCAGAGTGGTCGATTGCACCGGTCTTGAAAACCGGCAACGGGAAACCGTTCGTGAGTTCGAATCTCACCGCTTCCGCCAATTAAAACAAGCACTTGGCGTGGATTGATCGCTTCGCAAGGGTTTGTGAAGGCGACGGAAAAACCCCGCAAGTCGGGGCGTTCTTTTAGCTGGGAAAAATGGGCGCCATAAGCACAGCGTAAGCGAAACAGCGAAGAGGGTACTATGCCAAGGCAGGCGATCCAAGCACACGCGACAGCGATTCAAGTTCCGTACTTGCTGCATTTCACTCGCGCGGTGAACCTGCCAACCATCATGGCTCATGGGCTGTATCCCATCGGGCGTGCTCATGAAGTTGGAGCCGTTCCAGCCATCAACGATCAGTACCGATTCGACGGTCATCGCAACAGCACTTCCGTATCGATCGGCTTCCCGAACTGCCAGATGCTGTACAAGTACCGCATGGCTGATGCTGCTGTGGATTGGTCAATTCTTGTTCTTCACCCTTCGATCTTGTGGGTGAAGAACTGCGCGTTCTGCCGTCACAACGCCGCAGACGGGCGCATCAGTGGCCAGCTCCTTGCGAACTTGATGACTCCCCAAGCCTTTCAGGGGATGTATGAGGAAATTGAAGGGCTGACCACACGCGAGGAACAGAAGCTCAAGCCCTACGACCCGACTGACGTGCAAGCTGAGGTGCTGGTCTTCGATGTCATCGAACCTCAGTACGTTGCAGGAGTCATCTTTGAAAAGTCGGCAGTCCGCGATGCTTACCTGCCTCATCTGGGGGAACGAAAAACCTACATCCACGCAAACAACAAAGGGATGTTTGCGAATCGGAAGTATGCGAGGACGTGGGGCAATTAAGCCTCGATGAGTGATGGCAGAGAGACCCCTATTCATTGCATCCACTGAAGGGCCTGCGCTAGTCAGGACGAAGTACGTTGAGTTTCAGTGGTTTCCTGGCATGGCTGCATCGCAGAAGCAAAAGTCTGTCGATTCGCTCCATGCTGCTGCACTCAAGTTACCCGGCGTTAGCAGGGTGCTGGAGGTGTCTAGCAAGTCCCGTGAAGAGCTTGGCGTAGCCCTCAGCGCGTTCAACCTCACGTTTACCACAATCAAGCACAACCGTACGTTCAGCGTGGAATGCGCTTATCAGGGCAGCAAGGTATTCGAGCGCGGCGGCCCCTTCGTCGATATGTTCGGGATGACCTCGCGCGAGGCGAAGAAGGACGACCGGCTGCGCTCATCAGGCAGACTGACTGGCTTCCGCTTCTTCGGCACTGACTGGGGGCTAGAGCCACAGACCGCGTTCTACGATTGGCTCTACATCAATGCCTTGAAGAAACAGCCCAGCGTGACCGAGCAGCTTCTGGAATACTCGGCCTTCACCGATATTGAGTTCAACCCTGAGCGCTCAATCAACTGCCAAGCGTATTCGGTCGCGCTCTACATCTCCCTGCACAAGCGCCACCTGCTCGAAGAGGCCACATCCTCCAAGGAAGCATTCCTCCGCACTGTGGGTACAGCCGCAATCAGCAACGCCCGACAAGACGAGACCGTGCAAGGCGGCTTCAAGCTCTGATTCGTTGGCGGGCAGTTACGCTGGGCTTATGCCTTGCCGACCGGGCCCACCTAACCACAGCAGTGCCAAGCCCTTAGCGGGAACCTCCGCCAAAGTCAGTGTTTGGCGTTCCCTGTCCGCTGGCACACAGGCGGCACAGGCACCCCGTTGTTGTCGCAAGTAGCCTACGGCGACCCTGTGGTGATCGTCGCCTGTGCCGGCCCCTAGTGCCTAACGCTGGCGCAGATACTCTTCTTCTGTTTCCCGACCCAAGTCCGATCAACGTCGTAATGGTTGGCTGTCTGATGCCGCGCTCAAGGCGGGAGGCAAACGTTCGATCCACATCCGCACGGTGGGCGAGTTCTTCCAGAGAGATATTCTTCTCGGAGCGATGCCGTCGTAGAACCTCTCCAAAGATCAGCCCAATGTCCCCTGCGGTTTTCATGGGGTTGATCGTGGTTTTCGTGAGGCCTATAGTCCATGGCCTGTAGGCATGACTGCGGACCATGAAACAGAAAACCTTGGCATCAAGAGCCGCTGGCGGACAGGCTTACCGCAACTCGATGACGGGGAATGCTGGGCTGAGCTATGCGGCATGGCAGTTCGCACGCCGGGGTTGGCATGTGTTGCCGACGATCCGCAATGCACGCGGATCAGATCTGATCGTGACGGATGCGGACGAAACGATGTTCTTTGGGGTGCAGTCGAAGGCGTTGAGCAAGCGCAATGCGGTCCCGCTGGGTAAGTCTCTCGACGCTCTTCGGTCCGCATGGTGGATCATCACGATCAATGCCCATTCCGACCATCCGACGTGCTTTGTAATGACGCTGCAGGACGTTCAGAGGCTTGCTTCGCAGGATGCGAATGGCGGGGCCTACTGGTTGAATCCGCCAGCCTATGATCGCGATGAGTTTCGGGAGGCATGGGGGCGCATTGGCACCGTACTCACGACAACGGATGCCAGTGGCACCCGTTGAAGGCAGCATCGAGGGCGGATCGGCCAGAAATCTGCATGTTGTTCGTTCCGTTCGGCTCGCCCTTCGTGCGGGCCGTTTTCTTGTGTGCGGCGGGCCGCGTCGATGCGGTTTCCGCGTGCCTGCCGGAGAGTCGTCATGGATGCCTTGCGGATGGCTGCGCTGTTTGCGCTGACTGCCCTGATGGAGATTGTCGGCTGCTACCTCCCCTGGTTGGTGCTTCGGCAGGGGCGGAGCGCCTGGTGGCTCGTGCCGGCGGCTGCATCCCTGGCGCTGTTTGCCTGGCTGCTCACCCTGCACCCCACGGCAGCGGGGCGCACCTATGCAGCCTATGGGGGCATGTACATCGCCGTCGCGCTGTTGTGGCTGCATTTTGTTGACGGGGTGGCTCTGACCCGCTGGGACGTGGCGGGGGCGGCCATCGCCCTTGCCGGCATGGCGGTGATCGCTCTTCAGCCGGCCCGCTGATTGCCGGGCTGGCGGGTCTCAAAAGCCCAGGCGCAGGCCCAGCCTCAGGCTGCGGGGCTCCAGCGGGTGGACCAGGCGGCCGTCGATGCCGCCGTTGCAGCTTCCGCCCAGGCTTTCATTGCGCGTGCACGCGCCACCCCAGTATTCGATGTCGTTGGCGTGACGGTTGAAAAGGTTGAGCACGTCCGCGCTTACCTGAAGCTGCTTGGAGACGCGGTAGCCGAGCTTGAGGTTGGCCGTCCAGAACGGAGTGGATTTGTGTTCGCCGCTTTCTTCCAGAGCGTAGGCGCCCAGATAGCGCAGGCGCACACCGCCGTGCCAGGGGCCGCCCTGGTCAGCGCTGATGCCTACCGAGGCGGTGAGCGGAATGGCGTTGGGAACGTGGTCTCCACCGCCCACGGGCTGCCGGAAACGGGCCTTGGACAGGGCCAGGTCGGCGTCGATGATGAGGCCGTCGGCCGGGGTCAGGTAGTTGGACCACTCCAGGCCGTGGCGGCGTGAGGCACCGCGGGGTTCGGTGATGCCTTCGTCGCCGATGAAGACCAGTTCCGAGGCGAGATCCATCTGCCACACCGTCAGGCTGGTGTTCCAGCCCGGCAGGGGCGCGGCACGCACCCCCAGTTCGGCACCCCGCGCGCGGGCGATCAGGGGGACACGGTCGATGGGGCTGCCGTCGGCGGGATTGGTGTGGCTGGTGGCGCCGCGGGCGTCGTTGCTGTGGAAGCCATGGCCCCAGTTGGCGTAGAACTCGGTGCTGCCGGCCAGGTTGAAGGGGCCGAGGACGAGGCCCAGCTTGGGGCTGGTCTGGCCGCCGCGCACGCTGCCGCCGTTGCCCATGTTGTATTGCCCGCCCAGGGCGGTGACGTCGGCGGAGATTTCGTCCCGGCGCAGGGCCAGGCTGCTGCGCAGCCACGGCGTCCATTGGGTACGAGCCTCGGCAAACAGGGCGAGGGCGGTTTCGGTGATGTGGTCTTCGCGCACGGTGCCGGTGCGGCTGCGTCCTTCGGTGGAGTACAGGCCGACCCGGCTGATGCGGTCCTGGCGCAGGCGGGTGCCGATGGCAAATTCGGTGTCACGCAGGGCCGGGCCGAGGAACCAGGCGTGGCGGGCCTCGCCACCCCAGGTGATGCGACTGTCGGCCTGTTCGTGCTGGTCGCCCTGGGGGCCGCTGATGTAGCCCGAGGGTGCCGAGTACAGCTTGAGGCCGTAGTCGATCACGTAGGCGCTGGCCCGAGCGGCGCTGCTTTCACCCAGCCGGGCCCATTCGGCCGACAGGCTGTTGCGCCGGGTGCGGCCGCCGTCCCGGGGGGACAGGGCGCCGTAGCGGCCGATTTCGCCGGAGCTGATGGCCCGTTCGGGAACGTGTTCGGTGGCGGTCCAGTGGGCACTGTAGGACATGGCCGTCAGGGCATAGCCGTGGCTTGCGCTGCCCTCCGACAGGCGCAGCAGCAGGTTTCGGCGGACCAGGCGCTCGGGCTGGTCCCACGGCCCGTCGTTGCCCATCAGTTCGGCGGCGACCAGCAACTGCCGGCCGTCGCCTTCATTGTCGTTGCCGAGGGCGCGGCTGCCGGCGGCAAGCAGGCGCCGGTAGCCGTTCTGGCCCAGGCCGATCTCGGCGAAGTTGCCGTCTAGCCGGCGCCGGTAGTCGATGCGGGCCGAGCCGGTGGTGGTGAAATCACCGTCTTCGGCGGCATAGACGCCCTTGCGGTAGGCGATGCCCTGGATCAGCTCCGGCATCAGGAAGTTGAGATCCATGTAGCCCTGGCCGTGGGCGTGGCTGGCCATGTT
>JAEUNV010000352.1 GCA_016790385.1 Zoogloea sp. | reverse complement strand
CGCCGAACTCGAATCCTTCAGCTACTCCGTGTCCCACGATCTGCGCACGCCGCTGAGGGCCATCGAAGGCTTTTCCAGCGTGGTCATGGAGGAACACGCCGTCGCCCTCGGGCCGGAGGGCATGGACCACCTGCGGCGGGTTCGCGACGCCGCCTGCCGCATGGCCAGCCTGATCGACGATCTGCTCGATCTGTCGCGCCACGTGCGCAAACCCCTTCAGCGCCGTGACACCGACCTGTCGGCCACCGCATCCAGCATCGCCCGGGACTTCTGCGACAGCGCCCCCGAACGTGAGCTGCGCTTCGAGATCGAGCCCGGCATCCACGCCGAATGCGACCCGGTGCTGCTGCGTACCGTGCTCGAAAACCTCATCGGTAACGCCTGGAAGTTCACCCGCCCGGTTCCGCACCCGTGCATCCGATTCGGGCAACGCCGCGAGGCCGAGGGGCAGGTCTTTTTTGTGGCCGACAACGGCGTGGGCTTCAGCCGGGCCGACGCCACCAAGCTGTTCACGCCCTTCCAACGCTTCCACGCCGCCACCGAGTTCGAAGGCAGCGGCATCGGCCTCGCCACCGTGCATCGCATCGTCCAGCGCCACGGAGGCTGGATCCGCGCCGAGAGCCAGCCCGGCAAGGGCGCGACCTTCCTGTTCTCCCTCGGCACGTGAGTCACACCCAGCGCCCGCTGCTGGGCATCGGCCTGGCCATGGCCTCACTGCTGCTCTTCGTGATGCTCGACGTCACCACCAAGCACCTCAGCACCCGCTTCCCCGTGCCACTGCTGGTGTGGGCGCGCTACACCGTGCACCTGCTGCTCATGCTGGTGATGCTTGGCCCATCCCTGCGCACCCGGCTCTTCATCACCCGTCGGCCGGGTCTGCATCTGGTGCGCGGCCTGCTTCTGCTCGCCACCAGCCTGTGTGGCGTGGCTGCTTTTCAGCGCATGCCCCTGGCCGAGGCCACGGCCATCATCTTTGCCTCTCCGGTCATCGTGGTGCTGCTGGCCCGCCCGCTGCTGGGCGAAAAGATCGGCGCCCTGCGCTGGCTCTCCGTGGCGCTGGGATTTGGTGGCGTGCTGCTGGTGGCCCGACCAGGCGGCGGGCTGGTGCCCGAAGGCATCGCCTTCGCCCTCGGCGCGGCGGTGGTGTATGCCCTTTACCAGATCCTCACCCGCAAGCTCTCCAGCACCGAAAGCCCCGTCACCCTGCTCTTTCACACCGCCCTCATCGGCAGTGCCCTGACCACCGCCGCCCTGCCCTGGATGCGCCATGGCCCCGACCCCACCGTCCCCGACTATCTGGCCATCGGGGCCATGGGGGTGCTCGCCGGCTGCGGTCACTTCCTTCTCACCCGCGCCTTCCGCGAGGCCCCCGCTTCCCTGCTCTCGCCCTTGCTTTACGTGCAACTGCTGTGGGCCACCCTGTTTGGCTGGTTGATCTTCGATCAACTGCCGGATCACGTCGCCCTGGGTGGCATGCTGGTGATCGGCACCGCAGGGGTGCTCATTGCCATCGACAGCCGGCGCCTCGCCCGGGCCGGAATCGCCTAGCGCTCAGCGCGCGCCTTCAGGGCCTCTACCGCCGGCGGATGGTGGCCGGCGGCCGACGCGCGCAGCCAGCGTAGGGCCTGCTGCGCATCCTTCGCCTGCCCGGCCCCGGTATCGAGCATGACCGAAAGGGCATACTGAGCCTCGGGCTCGCCCGCCTCTGCCGCCTCCCGGAACAGCCGCGCCGCCTCGTCGAGATTGCGCGCTACGCCCCGCCCCGCTTCATGCAGCCAGGCCAGGCGTGTCAGCCCCCGCGGGTCGCCCGCGTCGGCCAGCGCCCGGTAGGCCGCAAGCGCCTCCGGCAGGCTTCCGTCTGCCTCCAGCCGTCGCGCTTGGGCCAGACGCCTGTCCCGGGCACTCACCGGGCGGGCCGCCGATCCATCGAGCACGGCGAGCTGGGTTGCCGCCTCATCGTCCCCCATGTCGGCAGCGAGCTTCAGCCAGCGCCGCGCCCCCTCTTTGTC
>JAEUNV010000337.1 GCA_016790385.1 Zoogloea sp. | reverse complement strand
TTCATGCGCATGAGCGAGGATGCCAGCTGGCTTCAGATCCGCCCTCATGTGCTTCGCCACCTCAACGTGGGTGAGAGCGATTTTCACGATCTGCGTGAAATGGCCTTCGATCTCCTCGAGAACCTCTGAGCGCCATACCGGCATGCCCCAGCCCATTCATACCGTAGCCTCCATCCGCGCCATCGAAGCGCTGGCCCTGCCGGGCGCCGTGCCCCCCCTGATGGAGCGCGCCGGCGCGGCGGCGGCTGCCGTAGCGCTGCGCCTGCTTCCCCCGTCCGACGCGCCGGTCCTGGTGGCCTGCGGCCCCGGCAACAACGGGGGCGATGGCTTTGTGGTGGCCCGGCATCTGCGTTCCGCGGGCCATCGGGTCAGCGTCGCCTTCGCCGCCGACCCTACCCGTCTTCCGGCAGACGCTGCCGTCGCCCGTGCCGCGTGGCTGGCGGCCGGCGGCAGCACCGACACCAGCCTGCCCACCCCGCCCCCGCAAGGCTGGGCACTCGTGGTTGACGCCCTGTTCGGCATCGGCCTTCAGCGCCCCATCGACGGCCTTTACGCCGACTGGATCGAAAGCCTGTCGGCATCATCCGGGCTGCGTCTGGCCCTCGACATCCCCAGCGGTCTCGATGCCGATACCGGCCAGCGCCCCGGCGCCTGCTTCACGGCCGATCACACCGTCACCTTCATCGCCCTCAAGCCAGGTCTGCTCACCCTCGACGGGCCGGACCACTGCGGCAGCGTCCATCTCGCCCCCCTTGATCTGGACACGGAAGCCCTTGCCGCCGCCCCGGGCCACACCGTCGACACCGCCCTGTTTGCCTCCCGGCTGCGCCCGCGCCCGCGCAACAGCCACAAGGGCAGCTACGGCGACGCCGCCCTCATCGGCGGAGCCCCGGGCATGGTGGGGGCGGCCCTGCTCGCCGGGCGGGCCGCGGCCTACCTGGGTGCCGGCCGTGTCCTTGTCGGGCTGCTTGATCCCGGCGCGCTGGCAGTGGACCCGGAACGCCCCGAGCTCATGTTCCGCAGCGCCACGGCCTTGCTGGACGAGCACGGCCATGGCGCCCTCGGCGTGGGCCCCGGCCTCGGCCAGTCCGCCGCCTCCCGCGAGCTGGTGGCCACCGCCCTGGCCGGCACCACGCCTCTGGTCCTGGACGCCGACGCCCTCAACCTGGTGGCGCGGGACGAACCGCTCCAGGCCGCCCTTGCCGGCCGCGCCCAGGCCGCCGTACTCACCCCTCACCCTGCCGAAGCCGCGCGCCTGCTGGCCTGCGACACCCGGGCCGTCCAGGCCGACCGCATCGGCGCCGCCTGCGCCCTGGCCCGCCGTTACCGGGCCTGGGTGGTGCTCAAGGGCTGCGGCAGCATCATCGCCGGGCCGGACGAGCGCTGGTGCATCAACACCAGCGGCAATCCGGCCATGGCCACCGCGGGCATGGGCGACGTACTCACCGGGATCATCTGCGCCCTGCTGGCCCGCGGCTGGCCCCCCCGGGAAGCCCTGCTCGGCGGCGTCCATCTGCATGGCGCGGCGGCCGACATGCTATGCGCCGAACAGAGCCTCGACACAGGTCTCCTTGCCGGCGAGGTGGCCGAGGCGGCCCGCCGCTGCTTCAACCATTGGCTGCGGGCCTGTGCCCCCGCCCTGCAACCATGACCCCCGGCTATCAGCCTGGCCGGGGCGGCACCCTCGGCGACATCCGTTCCCCCATCACCCTGCGCCTGTCTGCGGAGATGCCCCTGGCCCAGGCCCTGGGCGCTCTCCTGGCCAATCGGGTTTCCGGGGCCATCGTGATGTGCGATGAGCGCTACGTGGGCATCATCACGGAGCGCAGCGCCGCGCGTGCCTGCCTGGACGCCTCTCCCTCTGCGCTGATGCTCGGCGAAGCCTGCGACCCCAGCCCGCCGGTCGGCCACTCCGGCACCGATCTGCGCGAAGGCTACCGGCTGCTCGTCCGCCACGGCAGCCGCCACATCCGCATCCAGGACCAGCCGGACGACCCCGGCGTGCTGATCTCCGAAACCGAGCTGCTGGCGGCCCTGGGCGTGGAGCATTTCACCCACCTGGCCACGGTGGGCCACGTGATGAGCCCGCGCGCCCACACCGTCCCCATCACGGCGGGTGTGGAGCAGGCCATCCGCCAGATGCGCCAGTACAACATCGGCTGCGTGGTGGCCGAATCGGGCGGGCTCCCGGTGGGGGTCTTCACCTTCCACGATCTGACCGTCCTGCTGTCGCGCAATGTGCGGATCGGCGATCTCACCCTGACCGATGTGATCACCCGCAACCCCATCTGTGTCGAGAGCTCGGTATCGGTCTGGTCGGCGGCGCAGACCATGCAGCAGCACGGCATCCGCCACCTGCTCGTGACCCGTGGCGGCCACTTCGTGGGCATGCTGTCGGAACACGACATCGTCGCCGGCCTGGAGGGACGCTACGTTGCCCTCCTGCGCGAGATCATCGCCGAGCAGGAGCAGGAACTCATCGACCAGCGCGTTCGCCTTGCCCGACGGGAAGGCGAGGAGCGCCTGCGGCGGATCATCGAATCCACCCCCGACATGATCGTGGTGAAGGACGGGGAGGACCGCTGGCTGATCAGTAATGGCACCGGGCTGCGCCTGTTCGGACTCTCCAGCGCCGATTACGCGGGCCGCACCGACTCCGAGCTGGCGCAGATCGCTCCTCCCGCCGCCGCACGGAGCCTGCTCAACTGCGCGGCCACCAACGAGCTGGCCTGGAACACCCCGGAGGGCTACCGCTACATCGACAGCCTGACCTGTCCCGATGGCCTGACCTGCCATCTGGACGTGATCAAGAAGCCCGTATTCAACGCGGACGGCAGTCGCCAGATGCTCGTGGTGGTGGGCCGTGACATCACCGACCGGGTAGCGATGGAAGAACAGGTGCGTGCCCTCAACGCCACCCTGGAGGAGCGCGTGGCCCAGCGTACCGACGAACTCAGCGCCACCCTCGCCGAACTCGAATCCTTCAGCTACTCCGTGTCCCACGATCTGCGCACGCCGCTGAGGGCCATCGAAGGCTTTTCCAGCGTGGTCATGGAGGAACACGCCGTCGCCCTCGGGCCGGAGGGCATGGACCACCTGCGGCGGGT
>JAEUNV010000243.1 GCA_016790385.1 Zoogloea sp. | reverse complement strand
AACAGGCTGTGATGCAGCCACGGCGCCAAGTGCCGCGCGGTGCGGCGCATCGGAAGGGTGAGATCGGCGACGGCCTGATAGGCCTGATAGTGCAAGGCGGGTGTATTGGGGAACATGATATTTTGGTGATGCTGCTGTTGGGTTCCCATTTCAAGCAATAGCCATGCCGTCATCAACACCCTTGCGGGCACATCGCTTGCTAATAAATGACGCAGCAAGGGCCCATCGGCACAACCAGAACACCTCGCAGGAGACTTCAAACATGGCCACCACCCTCACTCTGAGCAGCAAGAACTACTCGTCCTGGTCCCTGCGGGGCTGGCTGATGGCCCGCTTTGCCAAGATCAAATTCAAGGAGGAAATGGTTGGGCCGGACGATCTCGACGCCCGGGCCGAACTCCTGCTGCTGGCACCCTCGGTGCGCGTTCCGCGCCTCACCCACGGCGACATTACCGTGTGGGACACCCTGGCCATCGGCGAGTACCTGAACGAAATCAAGCCCGATGCCGGGCTGCTGCCTGCCGAAGCGGGTGCGCGGGCCCACTGTCGATCCATCTGCGGTGAAATGCACTCCGGATTCAGCGCCCTGCGCTCGGCGCTGCCCATGAACCTCAAGGCCAATTTTCCCAATTTCCCCGTCTGGTCGCAGGCCAAGGGCGACATTGAACGGGTGGTCGAGATCTGGCACGACTGCCTGGCCCGCTACGGTGGCCCCTATCTGTTCGGCCCCCGCCGCACCCTGGCCGACGCCATGTATGCCCCGGTGGCAACCCGCTTCCTGACCTACAACGTCCCACTCGACGAAACCGGCGCCGCCTATTGCCAGACCATCATGGCCATGCCCGAGATGGCGGAATGGATGGCCGACGCCAAGCTTGAGCCGGACGACATCGAAGAGCTGGAAGTGGAATTCTGAACAAGCCCGAGCTGCAACCCGGGGCTGCACCACGGCGAGGCGCACGCGCCCGCAAGCAGTGCGTCCCTCGCGCCCGGATCACTCAAAAAGCGCCTCCAGATCCACCGAAGCCTCGCGCCCCACCCGGGGCAGGCCTTCCGTCACCCAGCGCGCCGCCCTTGCCCTCCCCAGATCGCGCAAGGAATGCAGGAACGCCCGGGTGGCGTTGAGTTTGCTCGCCTTTCCCGCGGCGAGCAGCTCTTCGGCTTCGATCAGGTGAAAACGCAGCCCCATCAGCTTGCGCTCGAAATGGCCCATGGGCATCCACCCCCTGCCCTCGCCGATCTGCCGGCGGGCATGGGCAATCATGCGCATCTCGCGCAGAAAGGTGGTTGAGAAGCCCAGCTCCACGCTGCGCGCGGCAATATCTTCAGCACTACGCGGCGAATCCGGCCGCAGCAGCGGGTTGAGCAGGATCAGCAGGATATCCGGCGTGGCGCACTCGTACATGAGCGGGTAGATCGCCGGGTTGGCGGTAAAGCCCCCATCCCAGTAGGCCTCGCCATCGATCTCCACCGCATGGTGCAGGGTGGGCAGACAGGCCGAGGCCAGCAGCGCGTCCTCGCTCAGCTCGCCAGTTTGAAAGAGCCGCACTTTGCCGGTGCGCACCTGGGTGGCGGCAATGAACAGCTTGAGGGTGCAATCGTGCCGGATGCGCTCAAAATCGAACTGGGCCCGCACCACGTCGCGCAAGGGGTTCAGCTCGAAAGGGTTGAGCTGGTAAGGCGAGAACAGCCGGGTGATGTTCAGCATCATGCTCACCGCCGCCGGCAGCGAACCATCCCCCGCCGGGTTGAGGCTGTGGAGCAGATCCAGCTCGAAGGGCGTGGTATCGGCCACCGCCTCCCAGAAGGCGCTCAGGCTCTCCCGCGCCCCCTCCGCTCCACCCGTGGTCCAGCCCTGGGCCAGGGCCACGGCATTCATGGCCCCGGCGCTGGTTCCGCTGATTCCCTCCAGGGCCAGCCCTTCCTCCAGCAGGCGGTCCAGCACGCCCCAGGTATAGGCTCCATGAGCCCCCCCGCCCTGGAGGGCAAGGCTCAAGGCAGAGGAAGCCGCCGTGTCTTTTTTCTTCCACCATCGACTGACTGACATCGCGCTACTCCTTCAAGACAGGATATGTTGCATTGCACAATACCTGAAGGATGGACGGAGATGGGTGTCAGAAGTTCGAAATGGGTGGGGTTGGCAGGCGATGAGACCGTAGCTGACACGGTAGATGAGCCCGAGCGCCCCTATGCCCCCAACGCCGCGGCAGCGTTACAGGGCAACGATCACCCCCCCGGTAGCGCGGACCACCGATAGCGGGCCGGCACGGTCGCAGTGACCAGGCGATACAGCCCGGAGCTGGCCGAGTTCTTCCGGGCCGGTGCGACGCCAGCGCTAGTCCTCGCGTCCGAAGTGGCGCTGGGCCACCCACTGCGCAACCTCCCGCCCGAGCGTTTCGCCGGCCACGGTGGCGTGCCTGAAGTGCATGCCGCCATGAATGCGGGCCATGCCGGCTTCGGCGTTGAAGGCGTCGATCCCGGCGTAGGTGCGCGTTGTCTTGGTGACGGCACTGTCCCAGGTGAAGGTGACCTCGGGCGTACCGTAGAAATTGCGCAGGGCTTCACCCAAGCTGCCAGAGGTGCAGGAATGGGCCGCGGGATATTCCGGGTGGTTGGGTGTTGGCAACGACGGCGCCCAGGTGGCATCGGGCATGGTCGCGTCGTTGCCGTCGGCGTCAGCCATCTGGATGGCGCTTACGGGACGCCAGCTCTGGTAGTGGTATTTGGCTTCAAAGCAGGCGCCGATGGCGTCGGCGAAGCTGACGTAGATCACGGCCATCAGCCGGGCCGCATCTCCCGCGTTGTCGGTGCTGGAAGCAAAACGCCCCAGGTTGCGGGTGACGGCGGACGGCGGCGGTTCGGTATGAAAGCGTGCCGTCTCCAGTTGCTCGGGCGTGCGCACGGCGCTGATCGCTCCGCCAAGGGCCCGGGTCTCGTCCACCGCGGCAGCATAGGCCGCGCTGCTCAGCGCCGGTGGGGGCGCAGGGCGGAACTGGTCGAGGCTGTTGAGCGCAAAGGGTTTGATCGACGGGAAGTGCCGGAACACCGGGTTGGGGTTGGCACTGCGGAACTGGCCCGGCGCGGTACCGGAAACATAGGGCGCCAGCGCCACGTTGCGGCCATCGTTGGCGCGCAGCCGCACAACCGCGTCAGCCACTTCGCGACCCACCGCCAGCCCCTTCGTCTTGGCTGGGCCGTCGGGCAGCGCAGCCAGACGCTGTTCATAGCTCGCCTCGTAGTAGGCGCTGCGATTGGGAAACAACGCCCTCAGCACCCCGTAGGCCGCCGCGCTGACCGCGGCTTCAGTGGAAGCACCGGCGACCGGCGCCTCGAGCTTGACCGCAAAGGGCTTATAGCGGCCCTCGACCGCGACCACGGCGTCGTAAATAGCCACATGCACGCCGGCAAGATCGGAAAAGTAAGTGGGGCGTTGCTCTTCCGGCGTGGTGCTCACCGCCGAAGTTGCCAGCACGGTCTTGTTGGCAATGTCATTCCAGTAGGCCACCACGTTGGTCTGATTGGTGGCGAGCGTCACCGGCGGTGCTGCGCCGCGTTGCGTAGCGCAGGCCGCGAGGCCCAGAACAAGCGGAGTCAGCAGAAGGCAGCGCAATCCATTCGGCAGTTCGTGACGGGTGTTCATGTGGTCTCCTTGAATCAAGGTGCAGTTGCATGCCCGTCACCAGATCAGCGTTGCATTCTGGAAGTGCCGATGCTGAATGAGTTGATAAGGCACCACTCACTTCAACTGCTCAGCAAGCGCCACGATGATGCCCTCGGGGCCACGTAGATATGCCAGTTGATACGTGTCATCGTAGTCCATTTGACCGATGAGATCTGCGCCGTGCTTGAGCATGCGTGAGACGACTGCATCGATCTCGTCAACCTCGAACATGATGCGCCGCAGGCCAAGGGCGTTTACGGGGGCGCTTTCAGGGCCCGAACGGACAGCAACGGGCGTGTGAAACTTATCCAGCTCGACCCCCTGACCATCTGGAGTTCGCAGCGTGACAAGTGTTGCCTTTACTTCCGGGAGACCGATGAGGGCACCAACCGCCGGCCCTTCGCAAGCGTTAAGCCAGCGGCGTGATTGCCCGCTACTTTCCGATGGAGTAGAGATCGGAGCGAAGGGAGCTGGCGGCGAAGTGGGTCTTCCACAGCCTGGGGGTGAGCAGGTGGACGTCGGCAGCGGGGTGTTGGCCGACGCGCTGAAGCACATCGACCAGGTAGTCATAGGGATCGATGCCGTGCAGGCGGCAGGTGACGATCAGGCTCTGGACGATGCCGATATGTTTCGCACCGAGTTCCGTCCAGGCAAACATCCACGCCTTCCGACCCATCGGAATCGCCCTGAGCGCACGCTCCAGGTGGTTGGTGTCGATGGG
>JAEUNV010000221.1 GCA_016790385.1 Zoogloea sp. | reverse complement strand
CCCATGCCCCGCTCGGCCAGCGCCATCCAGATCTGCCGCGCCTCCGCATAGTGGGCCATCTTGAATTCCGCATAACCCTTGTAGAGGCCGATGGCCGGCTTGCGCACCACATCAGCCAGATCGTCCTCACCCAGCAAGGCCGCCTGGGCGGGCGCCAGCGCAGACACCACCACCCACCCGAAACCGACCAGGAACACGCACGCACGCCTCATGAAAGCCTCCACTGGGTGAATCGGCAACCGGATGGGCCGCCGCCCCCACACTCCAGAACGCCGCGCCCACCAGCAAGTTCCCGTGCAGCCCCGAAGTACGCGCCAGTGCGCAAAGTCGCTTGACAGCCCCCCAACCCCTAACTAAAATGCGCGCTCTTCACACCTACCGGGCGGTTAACTCAGCGGTAGAGTGCCACCTTCACACGGTGGAAGCCACTGGTTCGATCCCAGTACCGCCCACCAGATATCGAGCATCGCTATCACCGACGTGATTGCGATGCGAAGCAAAAAGGCACCCTCGGGTGCCTTTTTGTTTTTGCTCATGCGCGGCTTTCTGACCAAGGCGAAGCCGATGGCGCCCCGCTCCGGGGCCCATACGGATCTCTGGCAAACACCAACGGACGGCCCGTTGCAAACGTTTTCGGCAGGCCCGTCATGGGCAATGGACGCGCTCCCAGAATTGGCCCATTTTGCTATCCGACCACAGCAGTCCAGCGCACCAAATCCGATGCTGGTCAGCCACCCATTTGCGGGTTTCTTCCTGGGCGTCATAACCCTTGGTCACGGAGGGGGTCAGCGCCGCTGCGGCCTTCGCCCGGGCTTGAACAGCGGCAGCCTGCTCCTGAACAACTTTGACCATATCCGGCGACTCGAGACCGTCCGCTGTCCAATTGAAATTCAGTGTGTATGGCGTTGACCTCGACTTGGTCTGCAAGCCAAAGAGCCCTTCAATTTCCTCTCGCGCCTTAAAGGAACAGCGGTAGCCCGGCCGCGCACGGTCCCCGACCTTCACGCAGGACACGTCCTCGACCGACATGTCGGTTCGCGACAGTGCTATGCCCAAGGGCCCGGACGGCTTCGAAAAGCGTCCGTCGGACTGAAGCTGACCCGGCTTGAGATACCTTGCCCAAGCCGACAGCAGCAAAGGTTGAATGTCGCTGTCCTTCGGCGGGAGGTTCTGAGTCTGGCGGTCCCGGCGGGCCTGCTCCAACTCCGCATTGAAGCGGGCCTGCCACTCCTCCCTCGAGAATTTGTCCAGACTGTCACGGAGGAATCGCTTTCCCTCCTCGTCACTGGCACCGATCTTTCGCTTGGGTGCTTCGAGTCCCGCTTGCCGTAGCCATCGGTCGTCGTCACCGCCAGGAATAACCCGTGCCTTCTCGATGCCGGCGAGATACCAGCGCTTGGCCCCTTCCGGATCGGGTGGATGGCCGGCATAGGCTTTGGCCGTCATCTCTGCCAGATCGTCGAAAGCGCGCCAGTAGCCGCCTTCAGCCGAACGGATCAGCCAGCGGCGAGCCTCGTCAGGATTCGGACGGATACGCTCACTGCCGACCAGGTAGGCATGCCCCAGGCTCCATTGCGCCATCACGTGCCCACCTTCGGCGGCGCAGCGCATCCACCGGTCTGACTCGTCGCCACGACTGCGTTGCGCCAGTTCATATTGCGCGTCGGGGCTCCCCGCCTCGGCCAGGGGGGCGACATTCACCGATCCATGCTGGGGATAGACCTTGCGGTAGGCCATCTTGTAAGCGTCGAGCCCCTCGGCATGTCCGGCAACACTTGCCTTGCCGAACCACTCCATCGCCGAGCTATCGGATTGGGGAACACCATCGCCGCGAAAGTAGCTCACGGCGAGGTTAAACATGCCCACCGCCTCACCCGCGTCAGCGGACAAGCGCCACCATTTTGCAGACTTGGCATCGTCCTTCGGACGGAGAACCCCTTGATCGTAGGCTTGCGCCAGAATCAACATCGCCTTGGGGTGCGCCAGGGCGGCTGCCCGCTCCAGTTGCAGCATGGCCGGCTCCCGGGCACCGGTCCTTTCCGCCTCGGCCCATAGCAGCTGGTAAAGCCGAAAGGCGGCCCATGCGTCGCCTGCATCCGACGCCTGACGATACAAACGCAGGGCAGTGTCCTGGGCCTGACCAACCCCCTCGCCTTGTTCGTACATCCAGCCAAGAAGGCGTGTGCTTCGGACGTCCCCCTGCTGTGCCGCCCGGGACAACCACGGCAGGGCCGCGGCGTAGTCCGGGGGGGTATTCGACGCCCCTTCGAAGTAGATCCGGCCGACATCCGACGCGGCCTCCACGCCGCCCTGACGCTCGGCCTCCGTGAACAACTTGGCTGCGCCCTGGGCATTTTTTGCCTTCACACCTTCACCGCGCAGCACCAGCCGCCCAAGCGCCAGCTTCGAACGCCAGTCTCCATAGAGCGCTGACTCCAGGTAATGATGGGCAGCCTGGGCCGGATTCTGATTGACGCCATATCCCTGCTCATACGCGGATGCCAGCAGACGCAGCGCATACGGGTCACCCTTGCGCCCTGCCTTCCTCAACCATTCGATACCGGCCGCTTTGTCAGGCGTCGAGCCGAAAAGGTCGAGAAAGCCCATACCGGCTTCGCCCTGCCGGTTGCCCCTGGCTGCGAGCTTTGAAAACAAGGCGCGCGCCCCGGCCTCATCGCGTGCCCCCGACGCACCGTTGAAGTAGGCCACGCCCAAAGTGGCCATTGCGCTTTCATCGCCCTGCTCGCTCATCTCGCGCAAGCTGTCCATGGCCTTCGTGGCATTCCGTGGAACACCGATGCCATGGAGCGCCAACCAGGCCAGGCCGAACCGTGCCCGGGCATTTCCCGCTGACGCCAATTCCTGCAAACGCGCGATGCCTGCCTTCGCTTTGTCCTGCTCGCCGCACGGTCCGTTGGACGCATCCTCAAAGGGTAGCTGCGCCAGGCTCCACGCATCCCCCGCCTCCGCCTGCTTTTGCAGATGCTGTAGATAAGCGCCGCAACCGGACGTGCGCAGGACTTCAAGGCTCTCTTCAAGCGGCCCCGAATGCGCCAGCGAGCTGGCCAGAACACTTGCACCGGCGAGAAGGCCGACAAGGCAGGGGCGCAGCCTGAACGGGGCGGAACGCCGGATCGGGAGAGACATCATCGGACCGAAGTGAGGACAAACGTAACCGGGATGCTAACCGCACAGCGCACCGACCGAACATGACAAATTGCCCCATCGGCCTGCATTCAAGGCGTTCGACGCAATGCCCCCAGAGCAGGCGCAATTTCGACTCCCGCGATCCGCTCAGATTCCGGATCGAGGCAAGTCCGCATCGCCCCTGATCAGCGCCCGGGCGCGCGCCAGCAAACCCCTCCCAAGGAGCAGACGCTGCATGCTGTTGGCCAGATGCATGGGTAGCACCGTGTCGTCGGCCCAGGCGTAGGCGTCGATCTCGGGCACCGACTCGCCCGTCTTGTAATGGGCAAAATAGCTCGTGCAAGTACACTGCTCCGGAAGGATCTCGTGGGAATCGACGCCGACCGCAAACAGATGCAGATCCTTGCCGCGGTGATAGCGCTGCCGTCCAAGATCGTGAAGGCATTGCGGGTCGAAGCTGAGGCCGAACTCCTCGCTCGCCTCCCGCAGGGCGCAGTCGATGGGGCGCTCGCCGGGGTCAATGAGGCCCTTCGGGAGATCCCAATGTTCATTGCCGGTGGAGTGGCCCACGAGCAGTTCCGAGCGCTCATTGATGACCAGCAGACCACAAGAAAGTAGGGTGGTGCTCAA
>JAEUNV010000213.1 GCA_016790385.1 Zoogloea sp. | reverse complement strand
GGTGGCCACGAAGGCAAAGCGCTCATGCACGGCCTGGAGGCGCGGATCGCTGCGGTACTTTTTGTAGAGGTAGCGGTAATCGGCCAGGGTGCTGGCGTACTTGCCGCCGGAGCTGCCGTTCTTGAACACCCCGTCGGGCAGCACCAGCGCGTCATGGCGGGATTCCACCGCCCCGGTCTGAAAGGCCTCGCCCACGGTTTCGTAGATGTAGTCGCCAAGGTGAACGATCAGATCCGCGTCCTCGTTCTTCGCGATATGTTCGAAGGCGCCCCAGTGATTGACGCTCCAGTCCTGGCAGCTCATGAAGATGAGACGCATCTGATCCACGCTGGCACCCCGGGCCGGCGCGGTGCGGAAACGGCCCACCCGCGAGCGCACGTCGCCGGCAACGAACTGGTAGTAATAAAGCCGCCCCGGCGCGAGGCCGGTGACCTTGTTGCGCACCGTGCTGTCGTATTCGGCCCGCACGGGCACCAGGCTATCCACCTGCAGGGCGCCGGTCAGCGCGGTGGTGCTGCCGAGGGACGCCCGGTTGTCCGCATCGGTGACCCGCAGGCGAATGCTGACGTCCCGCAGGCCGGGGGCGGTGCTCACGTCATCGGCCGAGAGCGGAACCACCCGGGTCCATAGCACCGCCCCGTCCGGCGAGGGGTCACCGGCCCCGACGCTCTGGGGAAACTTCCACCCGCTGCCCATCGCCGGAGACGGCAGGCTGCCCGAGTCGCCGCAGCCGACAAGCCCACCCATTGCGACCGAGACGCTGAGAAAGCCGCTGCTGCGCAGAAAACCACGTCGATCCATGATGCCCCCTCGAGAAGATTCAGCCCGAGAGAGTGGAAGACGCAGGTTACATCCTTGCGGTCGCGCGCCTCCTACGCGGGTGTCAGTCCAGGCCCACATGCGGACGCGGTGGCGACTGATCGAGACCATCGGCCATGCGCGGGAAGATGACGCTGTGTTCTCAACACCACAAGGAGACAATCATGAACAGCACTCTCATTGAAACCCAGAAGCTTCCCCAACCCACCGATGGCAAGATCACCACGCCGCAGCCGCCCAGCGCGGAAGACAAGGACGTGGCGACCAAGATCGGGCTGGTGGGCGGCGCCGCCTCGGGCGTTGCCACGGGCGTGGCGGTGGGCGCGGCAACGGCCGGCCCGGTGGGCGCCGCGGTCGGCGGCGTGATCGGCGCGGTGGCCGGAGCGGTCGGCGGCAAGGCGCTGGCCGACAACATCGGCCCGGCGTCGGACGATGACAACTACTGGGCCAACGCCCACGTTCGCGAGCCGTATTACCACCCGGGCACGCCCTACGCCTGGTATCGCCCGGCGTATGAGCATGGCTGGCAAGGCGCCGAGCGCTACCCGGGCAGCTATGACGAGGTGGAACTGCACCTCCGGGAAGACTGGCTGTCCACCCCCGGCCGCAACATGGCCTGGGAAGAGGCACGCCCGGCGGTCAAGGCCGCATGGGAGCGCGCCGCCACGCGTCGGGCCGCCGCCGTGGCTCAAGCCGTCGACCCCGATGAACTCATCAAGACGCTCAACGAGCTGCTCATGATGAGCCGTGACGGTGATGAAGGCTTTCGCCACGCGGCGGAGCATGCCAAGTCACCGGCGATCTCCGCCATTCTGGTGCGCCGTGCCGCCGATTGCCGAACCGCGGTGGTCGAACTTCAGGTGGAGATCGAGCGCCTGGGAGGCACGCCGGTGGAGCATGGGTCCGT
>JAEUNV010000160.1 GCA_016790385.1 Zoogloea sp. | reverse complement strand
ATCCTGCTTCTTAGCTTTTCCCGGCGCGCCGCCGACGAGATGATCCGGCGCGTGCAGCGCATTGCCGCCAGGCTGTCGCCCCGTCACGCACGCCTGGCCAGCGCCGGCTTTCCCTGGGCCGGCACCTTTCACAGCGTGGGCGCCCGCCTGCTTAGGGAGTTCGCCGGGAGCATAGGCCTCGACCCGGCCTTTACCGTCCACGACCGGGAAGACTCGTCCGACCTGATGAATCTTGTCCGCCATGAGATGGGCCTGTCAGCCAAGGGCAGGCGTTTTCCCCTCAAGGGCACCTGTCTGGCCATCTACTCGGCCGCAGTGAATACCCGCGCACCGCTGAACGAAGTGCTTTTGGGCAGCTTCCCGTGGTGCGCCGGTTGGGAGGGCGACCTTAAAGCCCTGTTTCGCGGCTACGTGCAGGCCAAGCAGGCCCAGCAGGTGCTCGACTACGACGATCTCCTGCTCTACTGGGCACAGATGATGGCCGAGCCCGCCCTCGCCCGGGAGGCAGGTGAGCGCTTCAGCCACGTGCTGGTGGATGAATACCAGGACACCAACCGCCTGCAGGCCGCGATCCTGCTGGCCATGAAGCCCGACGGCCGCGGCCTCACCGTGGTGGGTGACGACGCCCAGAGCATCTACAGCTTCCGCGGCGCCGACATCCGCAACATTCTCGACTTTCCCGGGCAGTTCGATCCCCCCGCCCGGCAGGTCACTCTGGACCGCAACTACCGCTCCACCCAGCCTATCCTGGCCGCCGCCAACGCCGTCATCGACCAGGCCCGCGAACGCTTCTGCAAAAACCTATGGACAGATCGAATCTCCGCCGCACGGCCGCGCCTCGTCAGTGTCCGCGATGAGGCCGATCAGGCCGGCTGCGTGGTGGAGCACGTTCTTCTCCGTCGCGAGGAAGGCCTCAAGCTCAAGCAACAGGCGGTGCTGTTCCGCGCGGCACAGCACAGCGCGCGGCTGGAGATCGAACTGACCCGACGGCACATTCCCTTTGTAAAGTTCGGCGGGCTCAAGTTTCTCGAAGCAGCCCACGTCAAGGATCTGCTCGCCGTGCTGCGCTGGGCCCAGAACCCGCGCGACCGGGTGTCGGGCTTTCGCGCCATCCAGTTGCTGCCCGGAATCGGCCCCAAGATCGCCGGCCGCATCCTCGACAACGTCCAGGCCGCGCCTCCCGGTTGTGCCCTGCTCTGCGAGCAGCCGGTTCCCGAGGCCGCCCGCCCAGGCTGGATCGAATTTGCCGGGCTGGCCGAGGAACTGGCAGCATCCACGAGCTGGCCGGCGCCGCTGGAGCGTGTCGCCGGCTGGTACGAAACCCTTATGGAAAGCCTCTACGAGGACCACGAGGTACGCAAGGCCGACATCCAGCAGCTCGCCCGCATCGCCGCCACCTATCCCAGCCGCGAACGCTTTCTCACCGAGCTGACCCTAGACCCGCCCGACGCCACCAGCGATGAGTCGGGCAAGCCCCTGCTGGACGAAGACTATCTCATCCTGTCCACCATCCACTCCGCCAAGGGCCGGGAATGGTCCGCCGTGAGCATCCTCAACACGGTGGATGGCTGCCTCCCTTCCGACCTGGCCACCGGCAGCGAGCGGGAGATCGAGGAAGAGATGCGCCTCCTCTACGTTGCCATGACCCGCGCCCGGGA
This sequence comes from Zoogloea sp., assembly GCA_016790385.1. Lineage (GTDB taxonomy): Bacteria > Pseudomonadota > Gammaproteobacteria > Burkholderiales > Rhodocyclaceae > Zoogloea. Next base: position 255 of record JAEUNV010000160.1, on the reverse strand, counting down.
TCACCTCGACCTGCTGATTCCCCAGCGCTTTTACGTCTCGGGCCAATCGGGCACTGGCGATCGCCATGTATATGCGAGCCGCAGCCGTTTCATCCCCAACCGCCTGCTGCCCTTTTTTGAACAGCTTGCCTGGCCTGAAGCAACGCCCCAGACGGCCGCCCGGGATGAAACCCGTCAGGCCGCGGTAGATCTGGCGGCAAAGATGCGGGCGATGTGGGATTGACGCGGGCAGGCCACGTCATCGCTTTCCCGCCG
>JAEUNV010000137.1 GCA_016790385.1 Zoogloea sp. | reverse complement strand
GATAAGACCCGAATGTGGCGCCATGAAGCACTTGGGCAAACACGAGTACTGCGACCGAGTCGGCCCCCCAGCCGATCAAGGCAAAGCGCAGCACCGCTGCGGCAAAACTGAAGATCAGCAAGCCCCTCAGCGAGCAGACCTTCAGAATCCGAGGCATCGCCATGAACACCGCGATCTCTGCAACCACACCCAGAGTCCACATCCACCCGACGAGCGATTTGCTGTAGCCATGGGCAACCAGATGCAGGGAATAAAACACGTACAAAGCACCGTGGGCAGCCGACATAAAGAAGCTCGCCGCAAGCAATCCCTGCACTTCGCGGCGGCGGAGTATTTCGCCCAAGGCCACAGATCTAGGAGGCGAGCCCGGACGCCCAGCCTCGGGGATCAGCATGGCGCAAAAAGCGATACCGGCCAGAAGGGCCAGTGTGATCCAGAGCAATGCGCGCACCGGCAGGCCGTCCAGCAAGTAGCCAAGGCCAAGGACAGCCAGCACAAAACCGATCGAACCCCAGACTCGTATGTTTCCATAGCGACTGGCGTGCGCCCCCAGATGCGAGAAGGTCAGTGTCTCAACCAGCGGAAGCGCCGCACTCCAGAAGAACGACAGTAAAGCCATGCTGAGGAAGAGACCAACGTAGGCGTCGGTCACCAGAAAGCCCGCGAAACCGGCCATTGACAACAGGGCAGACAGACGCACGATAGGTGTGCGCACACCCAGCCTGTCGGCAAGCCAGCCCCACAAGGTGGGCGCAAGCATACGCATCACGGACATCAGGGACATCAACAGGGCAATCTGTGCCGCCGAAATGCCGATCGACTGAAGATACAGACCGAAATAGGGCGAGAAAGCACCGATGAAGGCGAAGTAGAAGAAGTAATAGCCTGACAGGCGCCAATAGGGAATCATCGGCGCGATTCTACCCGCCCATGAAAAAGAGCGCCCGAAAGCGCCCTTTCCATCACCTGCGCTGCTGTAAATTCAATTTACTGAAGCGCTCTTCAACATCTCGTAAAGCTCGTCCTTGAGCTTGAGCCGACGCTTCTTGAGGTCTTCCAGCTCGAAATCGGTGGCCGTTTCGACGTGGATCTCAACGCGCACTACATGGCGATTAACGTCATGGTATTCATCGAAAAGCCTCGCAAAATGCCCGTTGGACATCTTGAGGGCATGAATCTGCTCGCGATATTCAGGAAGCTCGTGGTTCAGATCGTGTTGCTCCATGCAGTCATCTCCCGTTTTGTCGTTGAATTGTCGAATACTGTAGTCCGACTGTACGCCGCGGGCGCGAGGGAAAAGTTGACTGCGATCAACTCTTGGGGAGCGGCGGCGGCACGGACTGAACCCCCTCGGGAGCCAGTCGTGCAACTCGTGGGGTCGAACACTGCACATCACCGTTCTGAGCACGATGACGCAGGGCGTGATCCATCAGCACGATCGCCAGCATGGACTCGGCAATGGGTGTCGCGCGAATCCCCACACAAGGATCGTGTCGACCATGAGTGTTGATCACAACGGAGTCACCGGCCTTGTCAATGGAGCGCCGGTCGAGCCGGGTGCTGGACGTCGGCTTGATGGCCATGCTCACGAGCACGTCCTGACCCGTGGATATTCCACCTAGAACGCCTCCCGCGTGGTTCGACAGAAAGCCGTCGGGGCTCATTTCGTCCGAATGCTGGGTACCGAGCTGGGAAACACTCGCAAAACCCGCTCCAATCTCCACGCCTTTTACCGCATTGATGCTCATCATGGCATAGGCGATGTCTGCATCAAGGCGATCGTAAACGGGCTCCCCCCAACCCACCGGCACACCGGTGGCCACAACATTGATGCGAGCCCCCACCGAGTCGCCAGACTTGCGCAACTCATCCATGTAGCTTTCGAGTTGAGGCACGATCGCCTGGTTCGGGGCGAAGAATGCATTTCCATCCACCTCGTCCCAGGATACAAAGGGAATGTCCAGCGGACCCAGCTGGGCCATGTAACCCCGGATCACCACCCCATAGCGCTCCTGCAACCACTTCCTCGCAATGGCACCCGCGGCAACACGGACCGCGGTCTCGCGGGCAGACGACCGCCCACCGCCACGATGGTCCCGGATGCCGTATTTCTGCCAGTATCCGTAATCCGCGTGACCAGGCCGAAAACTCTCGGCAATGTTGCCGTAGTCCTTGGAGCGCTGATCCTGATTGCGAATCAACAAGGCGATTGGCGTTCCCGTGGTCACCCCGTCGAACACGCCGGAGAGTATCTCCACGGTATCCGGCTCGCGACGCTGGGTGACATGCCGGGAAGTGCCCGGTTTGCGCCGATCCAACTCCGCCTGGATGTCGGCTTCGCTGATGGCCAGACCCGGCGGACAGCCGTCCACCACGCAACCGATGGCCGGGCCATGGGACTCGCCGAAGGAGGTGACGCAGAAAAGCGTGCCGAGGGAATTACCGGACATGGGAAACTCGCGAAAACGGGATGGGTGGAGAATCTAGCACGCCGCCGGCACGGGTCCGGCGGCGGAAACAGACATCAGCTTACTGGAAGAACTCGTCGAGCCGGCCGAAGACCGGATGCTCTCCCGCATGCTGACGCACATAAAGCACATCCTCAAGCTTTTCAACCTGTTTGATCATCTTGGGCAGGCGTTCGTCCTCGAAGATCAGCAGCCAGATTCGGCTGGTATCACCGGACCCGACGGGCATACACAGAATGCCTTCCACGTTGAAGGCACGGCGGGCAAAGAGGCCGCAGATGTGGCTCATCACCCCGGGGTGATTGGCTACGCCCAACTCAAGCACAACCTTGGTGAAACCGTTGTGCTCGGGAACGTCGGGGATGTACTCGGAAAGGTTGGCGTTCTGTTCGGACATCGTAATCTCTCCTCGGGGCTCAGCCGATCATCTCGGAGTTGGCGGCACCCGGTGGCACCATCGGATAAACAAATTCGTTGGGGTCGATCGTTGCGTGGATCAGGCAAGGTCCCGGGGTATTGATTGCTTCCGCGAGGGTAGCCCGGGGATTCGGTGCCGGATCAAGGTCCACCGCGCGCATACCAAATCCATCGGCAATCTTGAGGAAGTCGGTGGGGCGCTCATAACGCGAAGCCATGATCCGCTTTCCGTAGAAGAGGTTTTGCTGCTGATGCACCAGGCCAAGGGATTGGTTATTCAACAGCACGATCTTCACATTGACGTTTTCCTGAGCGGCCGTGGCCATCTCCTGGATGTTCATCTTCAAGCTGCCATCTCCCGAGAAACACACCACAGTGCGGTCGGGCGCAGCCAGCGCCGCGCCGATTGCGGCAGGAAAGCCGAAACCCATGGTGCCGAGACCGCCGGAATTGAGCCACTGGCGCGAACGACGGAATGGATAGGCCTGGGCCACCCACATCTGATGCTGGCCGACGTCGCTGGTGATGATGGCATTGTCGTCGAGGCAGTTTGCAACTGCATGGATCAGGCCGTAGGGCGAGCGCGGGTTGTCGATGCCCGGCATGGCCAGCGGGAAACGCCCCTTGAGGCTCTCGACATGGGAAAGCCAGCGCTTGCGCAACTGGGGCTTGACTCGCGGCAGGAGCTCGGAAAGCACCTGCCCCACGTCACCGGCAATGGCCACATGGGCGTTCTTGACCTTGTGCAGTTCGGACCGATCAATATCAATGTGGATGATCTTGGCGTTCGGGCAGAACTCAGCGGTCTTGCCAATGGCGCGATCGTCGAAACGCGCACCCACACAGATCAGCAGGTCGGCCTCCTCCAGCACGTAGTTGGTGTAACGAGCACCGTGCATGCCGAGCATGCCCAGGGACAAGGGATGGTCCATGGGCATGGCCCCGAGCGCCATCAGGGTCATCGTCGTGGGCAGGGAGGCCTGTTCAGCCAGTGTGACCGCCATATGCGCGGCACCGGAGTGGATCACGCCGCCGCCCAGATAGAGCACTGGACGCTCGGCGGCTTCAATCATGCTCGCAGCCTCTTCAACTGCCGCGATATCGAAGCTCGGAGCGGCATCAGGCACCACCACATCCGGGAATTCCTCAAAACTGACCATCTGGTTCTGCACATCTTTCGGCACGTCGATCAGCACAGGGCCGGGACGGTCGGACATGGCAATGCGAAAGGCTGCGGGAACTGCTGTCAGCAGCTCCTTGGCGGATCGGACCAGGAAGTTGTGCTTGGTGATGGGAATGGTCAGCCCATAGGTATCCACCTCCTGGAACGCATCGGTACCGATCATCGACAGGGGCACCTGACCCGTCAGCGCAATGATGGGGATGGAATCAAGCTTGGCGTCCGCAATAGCCGTAATCAGGTTGGTGGCACCCGGGCCACTGGATGCAAGACACACTTCGGGGCGACCCGAAACCCGTGCCATGCCCTGAGCGATGAAACCCGCTCCTTGTTCATGGCGACACAGGACGTGGTGGATCTGCTCGCTCTTGGACAGGGCGTCATACATTGGCAGGGCCGCACCGCCGGGCACACCGGCGATGGTGTTAATTCCCTGCCGTTCGAGCAGCTTCACGATCAGGTCTGCTCCAGTCATTTGCATCATCGATTTCTCCTTGAGGCTTGGAAGCCGAAACGCATTCCGGGCCTGGGGTATAACAAAAAGACAAAACCCCCGCCGGTTGCGCGCCGGCGGGGGTCTGAAATTCTTTAACGACTACCTGGGGACCCTTACGACGCGCGCTCACCTACGCTTACTACGCGTACTACAGCGACGACGTCGACAGGCAGGGCGAATTCGAAAAGGTTCATGAGGTCATCTACAAGACTAGCGACGGATTATTCTCATAACAGGCCAAAAACACAAGCGCTATTTTTCAGGCGTGCCCCGAACCGTGCGTCGTGTCACGCAGAACCCTTCGCAGGATCTTGCCCACGTTGCTTTTCGGCAACTCATCACGAAACTCGACGAAACGCGGCACCTTGTAGCCCGTCAGCCCTGCTCGGCAGTGGGCAATGAGTGCCTCGACGGTCAGGTCGGGATCCTTGCGCACGACGAAGATCTTGACAGCCTCTCCTGAATGCTCATCGGGCACCCCCAACGCTGCCACCTCCATCACGCCGGGATGCGCGGCCACCACGTCCTCCACCTCATTCGGGTACACATTGAAGCCTGACACCAGGATCATGTCCTTCTTGCGA
>JAEUNV010000133.1 GCA_016790385.1 Zoogloea sp. | reverse complement strand
GGTGAAATCCATGTTTCCGAGGTCATCGGCGCCTATGTGGGCAGCCGTGTGATCGGCCCCTACCTTCCGGCCACCGCCGAAAAGGCCGGGATCGCCTTCGCGCCGGAAACATCCGCCTACGCCGGCACCGAAAACCCCGTCGGCAAACCTTTCCGAGCCATCGTCCGCTGGGCAACCCCGGTGTCCCGGGGGGGCAAGGTGGTGGGATATGTGACCCTGGCGCTCGATCATGACCACATCCGTCAGTTTACCGACCGCATCAAGCCCACCGATGCGCGCTACACCCCGATCAGCGACGCCATTGTGGGCAACTACGCCTTCATGTGGGATCACCACAGCCGGGCCATCTCCCATCCCCGTGACTATTTCATCCCGGGCTACGACCCCGCCACCGGCGAGCCGGTGACCCCCTGGCTGGATCAGTCCCTGTACGAAGCGTGGCAGGCTTCGGGCAAGCCCTCGCGGGAGTTTCTCGAAACGGTGCCCCCCTTCGACAAGCAGTCACTCAAGAAGAAACCGGCCGCGGCCATGGTAAAGGCCGGCACGGTGGCCCTCGATTGCCGTTATCTCAACTTCTCGCCCCAGTGTGCCGGCTGGAACCAGCTCACCGAACAGGGTGGTTCGGGCTCTTTTGTCATCTTCTTCTCGGGGCTTTGGAAACTCACCACGGCCGCGGCCATTCCCTACTACACAGGGCAATATGGCGGTTCCCGCCGCGGTTTCGGCTTTGTCACCATCGGCGCCAATGTGGACGATTTTCACCGCGCCGCCACCGAATCGGCCAAGCGTATCGGGCTGACCATCGCCGAACGGGACAAGACCTTCCAGGCCCAGCGCGCGGGCCTTCTGGAAGCGATTGAGCACAACCTCGCCCAAACCGCCGCCGCATTGTCTCTGTCTACCTTGCTGATGGTCGTTCTGGTGATCGTTGTGGCAATCTGGATGGCCCAGTTCATCACGCGCCGCATCACCAACATGATTCACGGGCTGGGCCAGTTTCAGCAGGGCGATCTGTCCCACCGCCTGGAGGTCCGGTCTGCGGATGAGATGGGTCAGCTGGCGAGATCCTTCAACAGCATGGCCGATGAAGTGCAGCTTTCATTCACCCGCTCGGAAGAGGCCCGAGCCCGCGCCGAGGAGGCCAACAAGCTGAAATCGGATTTCCTCGCCAGCATGTCCCATGAACTGCGCACCCCCCTCAATGGCATCCTGGGCTACTCCGAACTGCTCCAGCTTGAGCTGATCGACCCGGAGAAGCAGCTTTACGCCGCCACCATCCACAACTCCGGGCAGCACCTGCTGGACATCGTGAATGATCTGCTGGATCTGGCGAAGATCGAAGCCGGACGCATCGAGCTCAAGCTTCAGCCCCAGGAGGTGGTCGGGCTGGCAAACGAACTCACCGGCACCCACCGGGCCCATGCCCAGACCAAGGGGCTTGGCCTGACGCTGAGTGTGGAGGAGGGCGTTCCGGCCAGCGTGGTGATGGATGTGCAGCGAGTACGTCAGATTCTCAACAATCTCTTGAACAATGCGATCAAGTTCACTGACAATGGGCGGATCGACATGGTCGTTCGGGTGGAAGGCTCAAAGCTCGCCTTCGATGTTTCGGACACCGGGCGAGGCATCCCCCGGGAATGCCAGGATCAGATTTTTGAGAAATTCCGTCAATTGGATCAATTCGTCACCAGGGAACATGAGGGGACCGGCCTGGGACTGGCCCTGGCGCGCGAACTCGCGCATCTTCTGGGCGGCGACATCACGGTTGATTCCCACTTGGGTGAAGGCTCCACCTTCACCTTGTACCTGCCGCTTGATCGGCCTACTGCCTGAACAAGGTGACCTTCACGCATGAGCGATTCTTCCGCAGCAATCAAACGGGCGCTCGTCGTTGACGACAACGCCATCAACCGTCACCTCGCCGTGGCCTTCTTCAAACGGCTGGGCATTGTTGCCGAAGAGGCCGAAGACGGCCCCGCCGCCCTGGCCCGGCTTGCAGAGAAGCCCTTCGACATCGTGCTGCTCGACATCAGCATGCCCGGCATGTCGGGCGAAGAGGTTCTGGCCACCCTGCGGGCCGACGTCAGATTCAATGGTCTGCGCGTCATCGCCTATACTGCCCATGCACTGCCGGAGGAGAAGCAAAGCCTCGTGGAGGCCGGCTTCGATGATCTGCTGATCAAGCCCATCAATCTAAAGGCGGTCGAAAGCGTGCTTGGCGACTGCCTCAGATCCTGAGCCAGGAGCCATCGTGTTTGCGGGATTTAAGGATTGTGCAGGCGCACAATCTGATCAGAAATAAAATATAATATATATAAGACTTGGCGCCGATGCTTCAGAACAAGGTGCCAGTCCATTCGGGAGAGGCGCTCCGGGCCCGAAACGGCCGGTCGCTCAAGTCAGCAAACCTGTCATGTAACCACCGTCTAGGAAGGATCTACCCATGCTTGAAGCCTACCGCCAGCATGTTGCCGAG
>JAEUNV010000014.1 GCA_016790385.1 Zoogloea sp. | reverse complement strand
GGCCGGCGGCATGATCAAGCGCTGGGTTGAAGAGCAGGGCATCCGCGTCGTCACCTCGGCCGGGGTCGAGCGGATCGAGCGCAACGAAGGGGGCGACACGCCCTTGACCGTCAGCCTGTCCACCGGTGACAAGCTGCCCTGTGATCTCGTCATCGTGGCGGCAGGGGTGGCCCCCAACGTGGCCTTCCTGGACGCCACGCCGGTTCATGTGGCCAAGGGCGTGCTGGTGGATTCGCGCATGGAAACCAGCGTGCCGGGCATTTTTGCCGCGGGCGACGTGGCCGAGGCGCCGGATCTGTTCACCGGTGCCCACCTTGTGTCCGCCATTCAGCCCAACGCCGCCGATCAGGCGCGGATCGCGGCGATCAACATGGCGGGCGGGCACGCCAACCTGCCCGGGGTGCTGGCAATCAACGTACTCGACACCCTCGGCCTCATCTCCACCTCCTTCGGTCAGTGGTGGGGCGAGCCGGGCGAGGATGGTGTCGAGCAGGTGGATGAAGCCGCCTATCGCTATCTCAGCCTGCAATTCAAGGGCGATGTGCTGATCGGCGCCACCTCCATCGGCATGACCCAGCATGTGGGTGCCCTGCGCGGCCTGATTCAGGGCAAATACGCACTGGGCCCGTGGAAGGCGACCTTGCTCGAAGCGCCCCAGCGCTTCTTCGAGGCCTATCTGGCGGCCACGCAGCCCGACTCAACGGCCCGCCATCATCCGGTGGCAGCCTTCGCATGAGGGTGGTCTTCAAGCTCTTCGCGTCGCTCGCCGATCTGTTGCCGGCCGAGCGACGCGGCAATCTCGTGGACATCGATGTGGCGGACGGCACCACGGTGGGCGATCTGATCGCGCTCTACCGGGTGCCCGAGAAGAGTGCCCATCTGGTGCTGGTGAATGGCCACTACATCGCGCCGGCTGCCCGCAACACCCACGTGCTGAAGGACGCGGACGAACTCGCCATCTGGCCGCCCATCGCGGGGGGCTGAAAGGTGGGCGTGCGGGAGGACGTGTGCGCACCCGATGGGATCGTGCGCGAGATCGGCGCCACTGCGGCCGAGTTCGAGCGCGGCCTGCGCCTTGCGGTGACCGGCGCAGTGAGCTGCCCGCAGCCCGGTGTGCTGCGGGTGGACGACCCGGGTACGGTGCTGGAAGTGGAATTGACCGAGCAGCCCGAGCGGCGCCTCGGTCAGTTTCGCATTCCGGTGCTGCATGCACGCCTGCGCTTCGTCGGCGGCACCCGCGAGGCAAGGCAAACCCTGCTCGCGCGCATCGATCTGGCAATGCAACGGGGCGGCGGGTGAGGGCGGCCAACCCACGTCCCCGAAGCACGCCTCAACCCTTTTCCCGATGAACGGATTGACCAACGCTTTTTCCGAAGCCTTTGGCTTGCTGACCGGCTTCGATCATAGGGTGGCGGAAATCGTCCTCCTCTCGCTACAGGTGAGCGGGCTGGCGGTGTGTCTCGGCACCCTGGTGGGCCTGCCCCTGGGGGCCTGCCTGGGTGTGGGGCGTTTTCCCGGCCGGCAGCTATGGGTGGTCTTCCTCAACGGCTGCATGGGCTTGCCCTCGGTGGTGGTTGGGGTGGTGGTGTATCTGGCCTTGTCCCGCTCCGGACCCTTGGGGCATCTGGGCCTGCTCTATTCGCCCAGCGCCATGGTGATCGCCCAGACCCTGCTGGTGGTTCCGCTGATGGCCGCCATCGCCCGCCAGACGGTGGAGGACGCCTGGCGCGAATATGAAGAAGAACTCACCGCCATGCGCTTCAGATGGTTCGACAGCGTGCGGGTGCTGCTGCACGACTGCCGCTATTCCCTGATGGTGGCCGTCCTGGCCGGCCTTGGCCGCGCCATGTCAGAGGTGGGCGCGGTGATGATTGTTGGTGGCAACATCGACCACGCCACCCGCACCATGACCACTGCCATCGCCCTGGAAACCAGCAAGGGCGACCTGCCCCTGGCCGTGGCCCTGGGCCTGGTGCTCCTGGCCGTGATTCTGCTGCTCAACGGGCTGGCCTACGGGCTGCGTCTGTGGGCCATGCGCCGCTACGCCTGAGCATGGCCGCCCCCGTCGCCGCACCCATGTTTCCCCTGCGTATTCATGATCTGCGCTGGCATGCCGGCGGCAGGGCTGTGCTCGATGGCTTCAGCCTGGAGCTGGACGGCGAGGGCATCACCATCCTGCTCGGCCCCAA
>JAEUNV010000689.1 GCA_016790385.1 Zoogloea sp. | reverse complement strand
TCAATTCAGCTCTTCTTTGCGGATGCGCACGATCGGCGCCAGCACCGTGGGCAAGGCCTGCATCTGCGCCAGCGCCTTCGTCATGCGGCCTTCGACGGTGTCGTGCGTCAGGATGATCAGGTCGGTCTGCTTTTCGCCCTCGGCGCTTTCGCGCTGCAGCACCGCGTCGATGGAAATGTCGTTCTCGGCCAGGATGCCGGTGATGCGCGCCAGCACACCCTTCTCATCGGCGACCTGCAGCCGCAGGTAGAAAGCGGTCACCACCTCGTCGATCGGCAGGATCGGCGTGTCGTGCAGTTCGCCGCGGCGGAAGGCCAGGTGCGGCACGCGGTGCTCGGGGTCAGCCGTGTGCAGCCGGGTGATGTCCACCAGGTCGGCCACCACCGCCGACGCGGTGGGCTCGGCACCAGCGCCCTTGCCGTAGTACAGCGTGGTGCCGACGGCATCGCCCTGCACCACCACCGCGTTCATCGCGCCTTCGACATTCGCGATCAGGCGGTTCGACGGAATCAGCGTCGGGTGCACACGCAGCTCGATACCGTGTTCGCGCCGTTTGGTGATGCCCAGCAGCTTGATGCGGTAGCCCAGCTGCTCGGCGTACTTGATGTCGGCGGCGTCGAGCTTGGTGATGCCTTCCACGTAGGCCTTGTCAAACTGCACCGGCACGCCGAAGGCGATGGAGGCCATCAGGGTGGCCTTGTGGGCAGCGTCCACGCCTTCGATGTCGAAGGTGGGGTCGGCTTCGGCGTAGCCCAGGCGCTGGGCTTCCTTGAGCACGTCGGCAAAGGACAGGCCCTTGTCGCGCATCTCCGACAGGATGAAGTTGGTGGTGCCGTTGATGATGCCGGCGATCCACTGGATGCGGTTGGCGGAGAGTCCTTCACGCAGGGCCTTGATGATGGGGATGCCACCGGCCACGGCCGCTTCAAAGGCCACCATCACGCCTTTCTTCTGGGCAGCGGCGAAGATCTCGTTGCCATGCACGGCCAGCAGGGCCTTGTTGGCGGTAACCACGTGCTTGCCGTTCTCGATGGCCTTGAGCACCAGCTCCTTGGCCACACCGTAGCCGCCAATGAGTTCGACAACGATGTCGATCTCGGGGTCGGTGACCACCGAGAAGGCATCGTCGGTGAGACGCACGCCGCTGCCGGCCACGCTCTTCGCCAGTTCCAGATTCTTGTCGGCCACCGCGGTGATGCGGATCGGCCGGCCGGCACGGCGGGTGATTTCTTCTTCGTTGCGCTTGAGGACGGTAAAGGTGCCACCGCCGACGGTGCCGATGCCCAGGAGGCCAACATTGATGGGTTTCATGGTCTTTTGGGTAGTGAAAAGGTCAGTGATGAAAATGGAAAGGGCGCGGCAATCGCCGCGCCCGGGTTTGTCAGGTGCCGTGCCGCTTGCGGTAGTTGGCCAGGAAGCGCGCAACGCGGTTGATGGCGTCACGCAGGTCGTCCTCATGGGGCAGGAAGACCAGCCGGAAGTGATCGGGGTTCGGCCAGTTGAAACCCGTGCCCTGAACCAGCAGCACACGCTCTTCCTCGAGAAGCTCGGCGATGAACTGCTGATCGTCTTCGATGGGATAGACCTTGGGGTCCAGGCGCGGGAACATGTACAGCGTAGCCTTGGGCTTGACGCAGCTCACCCCGGGGATCGCGTTGATCAGCTCGAAGGCCAGATCCCGCTGGCGACGCATGCGCCCACCCGGCGCCACCAGATCGTCGATGCTCTGATAGCCGCCAAGGGCGGTCTGGATGGCGTACTGCCCCGGCACGTTGGCACATAGGCGCATCGAGGCCAGCATGTTGAGGCCTTCGATGTAGTCCGCCGCCGGGCGCTTGTCACCGGACACCACCATCCAGCCGGCGCGATAGCCGCAGGAACGGTAGTTCTTGGAAAGCCCGTTGAAGGTGATGGTGAGGACGTCCTCGGACAGCGCGGCAATTGAAGTGTGGGTCACCCCGTCGTACAGCACCTTGTCGTAAACCTCATCGGCATAGACGATCAGGCCGTGCTCGCGGGCAACCTGGACGATGGCCTTGAGGGTCTCGTCCGGATACAGGGCGCCGGTCGGGTTGTTGGGGTTGATGATGACGATGGCGCGGGTCTTCGGCGTGATCTTGGCCCGGATGTCGTCCAGGTCGGGCAACCACTCGTTGGCTTCGTCGCAGATGTAATGGCGCGGCGTGCCGCCCGACAGGCTTACGGCAGCAGTCCACAGGGGATAGTCGGGGGCCGGCACCAGAACTTCGTCGCCGGTATTGAGCAGCGCATTCATGGCCATCACGATCAGCTCGGAGACGCCATTACCCACGTAGATGTCTTCCAGCGTGACACCCTTGATGTGCTTCTGCTGGGTGTAGTGCATGATGGCCTTGCGCGCCGCGAAGATGCCCTTGGAGTCCGAATAACCCGCCGCGTTGGGCAGGTTGCGGATCATGTCGAGCTGGATTTCTTCGGGCGAATCGAAACCGAACGCGGCCAGGTTGCCGATGTTCAGCTTGATGATCTTGTGGCCTTCGTCCTCCATCTGCTTCGCCTTTTGCAGCACGGGGCCGCGGATGTCGTAACAGACGTTGGCGAGCTTGTCGGACTTGCGAATGGCTTGCACAGTGCTTTCCGTTTCC
>JAEUNV010000584.1 GCA_016790385.1 Zoogloea sp. | reverse complement strand
ACTTCATGCTTTCTGAAAACTTCATTCGATGCCGGGCAGCAGCGGCACAAAGCGCACTGCACTGAGGCGTGTTTCTCGGATTCCGCGCGCCGAGCGCTCGATCAATACCAGGCTCTGCTCGACAGCGCCCACAGGCAGGATAAGGCGCCCACCGTCGGACAACTGGTCCACCAGTGCCTGAGGAACCTTGGGGGCAGCAGCAGCTACGATGATCGTATCGTAGGGTGCGGCTTCACGAAGCCCGAGGCTGCCATCCGCATGTTTCAGGCGCACATTGGGCAGGCGCAGATGACGCAGATTGTTGCGCGCCCGGTCGAGGAGCGGCCGCAGCCGCTCGACGGAATACACTTCCGTGGCCACATGGGACAGAACCGCGGCCTGATAGCCGCAACCCGTCCCCACTTCGAGGGTTTTCCCGAGTTCGCGGCCTGCCCGCAGGATTTCGATCATTCTCGCCACCACGAAGGGTTGGGAGATGGTCTGCTGGAGGCCCAGCGGCAATGCCGTATCTTCGTAGGCTCGGGAGGCCAGAGCCTCCTCGACGAAGAGGTGACGTGGCACCGCCATCATCGCCGTGAGCACCCGTTCGTCCCGCACCCCCTGCTCGCGGAGGCGCTCGATCATCCGCGCGCGGGCGCGCTGGGCGGTCTGCAGTGCGGCCCGCAAGACCTCGCTGCTCATTTGCCCAGCCAGTCCCGGACGGTGGCAATCTGGCCCTGGTGGGTCAGATCGATCTGCAAGGGGGTGATGGATGCGTAACCATTGGCGACGGCATGGAAGTCGGTGCCTTCGCCGGCATCCTGGGCAGCACCTGCCGCACCAACCCAATAGACGGTCTCGTTGCGCGGCGTGATGGACTTGATAGTCGGCTCGGCCTTGTGGCGCTTGCCCAGGCGCGTCACCTGGATACCCTTGATCTGTTCAAATGGCAGATCCGGCACATTCACGTTGAGCAGGGTCGGCACCTTCACAGGATCGCGCTGGAAACGTTCAACCAGTTCCCGGGCAACACGCGCCGCACCGGAAAAATCGGAAGCCCCCTTGGCCACCAATGAGATCGCGACGGCGGGCACACCCAGCAGAAAGCCCTCGGTGGCCGCGGCCACGGTGCCCGAATAGATCGTGTCGTCGCCCATATTGGCGCCGTGATTGATACCCGACACCACCATGTCCGGCAATTCATCGAGCATGCCGGTGACGGCCAGATGCACGCAGTCGGTGGGCGTGCCATTGACGTAGTAAAAGCCACTGGCCGCCTTGCGCAGGGACAGGGGGCGGTCCAGGGTGAGGGAGTTGCTGGCGCCGCTGCGATCCCGCTCCGGCGCCACGACAGTCACCTTCCCAAGCTCGGAGAGCGCTGCCGCCAGGGCTTGCAGGCCGGGGGCAAAGTAACCATCGTCATTGCTCAGCAGAATTCGCATGGGGGACCGGGGCAGGATTTCTGGCGTTGGTGTCGGACTCGCGGGATCGGCTGGCCGGACAGGCTGGGCCCGAACTACGAGCGGCGCTGACCGAACCCCGACTGGGCGTCGAGTTTAGCAGAGTCGGCTTCGCACCCGCTAGGCGCATGCCACCAGCCATCGGCCTGAAACCCGCCGTCGCAGAGCCGGCCTTTGAAAAAGTTTCTTTCCCGCAGCTGTAATTTTTCCCGGCCGTAACCGTCTACCCGGCAGAACCCTCTTGGTAAAACCATCATGCTGATACGCCACCCCGACGACATCCTGCCCTCCGAGATCACGACGCCCCGCCTCTACCATGAGCGCCGACGCTTCATGAGTCTGGCCGGAGGTATGGCACTTGCTGGCATTCTGCCCGCCGACACGGCCCACGCGAGCCCGGCCTCCCTGGGGCCGATTCTGAAAAGCCCGCTTAGCACCAGCGAAGGCCAGACGTCCTTCAAGGCCGTGACCACCTACAACAATTACTACGAACTCGGCACCGACAAGGAAGACCCGGCTCAAAACACCCACCGCCTGAAGACATCGCCCTGGACAGTACGGGTTGAAGGGCTGGTCAACAAACCTCGGACCTTTGGCATCGAAGAAATCCTCAAGCTCGCGCCGCTGGAGGAACGCATCTATCGGATGCGCTGTGTTGAGGGGTGGTCGATGGTGATCCCCTGGGTGGGGATTCCCCTCGCCACTCTGCTCAAGCTGGCGGACCCTCAAGGCAGCGCGCGCTTCGTGGAGTTCGTCTCCCACTACGACAAGGCCACCATGACGCGAGGCGTACTGGACTGGCCGTACAACGAAGCCCTGCGCCTGGATGAAGCCCGCCACCCCCTCACCTTGCTGGCGGTCGGCCTTTACGGAGAGTTACTGCCCGTCCAGAATGGCGCTCCTCTGCGCCTGGTCGTGCCCTGGAAATATGGCTTCAAGAGCGGCAAATCGATCGTGGCCATCCGCCTCACCGAAAAACAGCCGGTCACCGCCTGGATGAAGGCAGGGCCATCGGAGTACGGCTTCTACTCCAACGTGAATCCCGAAGTGGATCATCCGCGCTGGAGCCAGGCTACCGAGCGACGCATCGGCGAGTTTTCCAAGCGCAAGACCCTGATGTTCAACGGCTACGCCGATCAGGTGGCATCCCTCTACACTGGCATGGATCTGCGCCG
>JAEUNV010000460.1 GCA_016790385.1 Zoogloea sp. | reverse complement strand
GAGCGCGACATCTACACCGAGAAGTTCATCTCGGCGGCCGATGCCCAGCAGGTGCGCAGCCCGCTGTTCAAGGCCCTGTGAAGGGCCGCGGCCTCAGAAGGACGAGCCCGGCTGCTTGAGGAAGTCGATTTCCTCGGCGGTCGAGCTGCGCCCAAGGGCGGCGTTGCGGTGGGGGTAGCGGCCGAAGCGGTCGATGATGGCCTTGTGGCGCAGCTCGAAATCCAGGTTGCCTTCGAGCCCGGGCTGGCTGAACAGGGACACTGCCAGCCCGTGGATGAGCGCTGACTCGCTGTGCATGTAGGGCATGTACAGAAAGGCCCGCCGCGCCGCTGGCAGAGACTGGTCGGCACCGGCGGCCACGGCCTCCTGGGCCAGCACCAGGGCCATACCGTCCCAGGCGAAGGCCAGCGGGCTGTTGCGGTGAAGATTGCGGGAGAACTGATCGAGCACGATCACCTCGGCCAGGCGGCCTTCCGGGCTGCTGCGCCAGGTATGCAGTTCGCCCCGGGTGGCGGCCCCGTGCACGGCAGCGAAACGGGTGGCGATCAGCCGATCGAAATCATCCGAGCGCGCCCACCACTGTTTCGGTTCGATCTCGTCGAACCAGAAGGCAAGGATGGCGTCGGCGGGGTGGGTGGGGGCGCTCATGGTGGGCTCCGGAAGGCGTCATGCCCCATTCTGCCCCAGGGCGGCCGAGACCGTCTGCGACACACTGTCGATATGGGCCTGGGCCGCAGCGCGGGCGGCGTCCGGCTGGCGTGCCGCGATCGCCTCGATGACGGCCTGATGCTCGCCCGCCACCCGGTCCAGGTGGGCGCGGAAACCGCAGGTCTGCACGATGTAGAAGTCCGACAGCTCAAAGTTGGCCGACTGCCGGTCGCACACCACCGGGGAGTGGGCCATGGCATGCAGCGCCGTATGGAAAGCCACGTTGAGCTGCCGATAGGCGCCGGCATGGCTCGCATCTCCGGCGTCCAGCGCCTCGATCTGCGCATTGATCAGGCGCAGTTGGGCAATCTCCGCCGCCGTCGCCCGGGACGCCGCCAGTTCTGCGATGAGGCCTTCGGTGAGGGCGAACATGCGGTAGAAATCCTGGATCGATTCGGCCCCGGGCGTCACCACCTCACATCCCACCTGGGCGGTGATCTGCACGAAACCCCGCTCCTGGAGTTTGTACAAGGCCGTCATGATGGGATGCCGGCTGACGCCCATCTCTTCACCGATCTCCTTGACGGGGATGCGGTCGCCGAAGCGGTATTCACAGCGGAACAGGCGCTGGAGGATGTCCTGGTATAGGTGGTTCTTCTTGGCCATGGCAGGGTGGGGTGGGGCAAGACAGCGGCGGCATGGTAGCACCCCGGCCGGCCGCCGCCCCATGGGTGGGGGCATCGGCGCCGACGGGATTCCACGCGACGGTTTAACTTGCATGCTAGCATGCAAGTAATTTAGAGTGCCGCTCCATGGCATCGGTCGGGTCCGCCCCGGCCCGCCCGATACCCCCACACAGCAGACCGCCGCAAGGCGGCGAGGAGACGCCCATGGACGCATCCGCGCCCTTTCACACCGACGTGCTCATCATCGGCTCCGGTCCCACCGGCGCCACCACGGCCCTCGCGCTGGCCACCTATGGCGTGAAGGCCCACATGGTGTCGCGCAGCAACTGGCTGGCCGACACGCCCCGCGCCCACATCACCAACCAGCGCACCATGGAAGTGTTGCGTGATCTGGGCATCGAGGACGAAGCTGTGCAGTACGCCACGCCCTGGGCGCAGATGGGCGACACCCTGTTCACCACCAGCCTGGTGGGTGACGAGCTGGTGCGCCTGCGCACCTGGGGAACGGGGGAGGAACGGATCGGCGATTACCTGCAAGGCAGCCCCTGCGGCCTCCAGGACATTCCCCAGCCCATGATCGAACCGGTGATCTTCAAGAACGCCGCCGAACGGGGCGCCCGTTTCAGCTTCAACACCGAATATCTGGGCCATGTGCAGGATGCCGACGGCGTCACCGTGAGCCTGAAGGAACGCCATTCCGGCCGCGAATACAGCCTGCGCGCCCGCTTCCTGGTGGGGGCCGATGGCGCCAAGTCGAAGGTCGCCGAGGACATCGGCCTGCCCATCGAGGGGCACATGGCCCGCGCCGGCACGGTGTATGTCATCTTCAAGGCGGATTTGTCGCGCTACGTGGCCCATCGGCCGAGCATCCTGCACTGGATCGTCACCCCCGCCGCCAGCTTCGGCGAGATCGGCATGGGTCTGCTGCGGGCCGTGAGGCCATGGCACACCTGGATCGCGGGCTGGGGCTTCGACATCAGCCGGGGAGACCCGGATCTCAGCCCGGCCTGTCTGCTTGATCGAATCCGCACCCTGGTGGGCGATCCGGAGCTGGAGGTGACGATAGAGCGCAGCTCGGTGTGGTACGTCAATCAGGCCTATGCGACCGATTACGCCCGGGGTCGGGTGTTCTGCGGCGGCGACGCCGTGCATCGTCATCCGCCGTCGAGCGGGTTGGGCCTCAACACCTGTGTGCAGGACGCCTTCAATCTGGCGTGGAAGCTGGCCTACGTCATCCAGGGCCATGCCGGGCCGCAGCTGCTCGCCACCTACAGCGCGGAGCGGGCGCCGGTCGGGCGGCAGATCGTCCTGCGGGCCAATCAGTC
>JAEUNV010000399.1 GCA_016790385.1 Zoogloea sp. | reverse complement strand
GGCGGGCGCCTCGACATGGAGCTGGAAGTCAGCAACACCGGCAACACGCCCTTCAGTTTCACGGCGGCCCTGCATACCTACCTCAAGGTGCGCGAAGTCGAGGCCCTGCGCATCGAAGGCCTGCGCGGGCTCGACTACCGGGATTCGGCGGACGACAACAGGATGAAGAAGGAAAGCGGTGTCGGCGTACTCATCGAAGACGAGACCGACCGCATCTACCACGGCGCCCCACCGACCCTGCTGGTGCGGGAAGACCACCGGGCAATGGGTATCCACGCCGAAAACTTTCCCGACGTGGTGATCTGGAACCCCTGGGAAGACAAATGCCGCCAACTGGCCGACATGCCTGCCGACGGCTTCCGCCGCATGCTCTGCGTGGAAGCCGCCGCGGTGCGCCAGCCCGTTGAACTGGCCGCCGGCGCGTCCTGGTGGGGCCGGCAGTCCCTCGTAGCGATGTAAGGCCGGCCGGTCAGCGCTCAGTTGGTCGACGCCCTCACGGCATCGGCCACATTACGGCCGTTCACCCGCACCACCGCCACGGTATGGCCTGAACCATCCACCTCCACCGGCTCCACCGTCACGCTGCCCGCATCCAGCGCCCGTTGCAGGCGCTGGGTGGCGTGTTCGGACGTCATCCCGGGGTCACGGGCATCCAGCCCCTGGACGCGGATCTTGCGTCCACTCTGATAGAAGGTGGCCCCATCCATCGCATAAGCCCGCGCCACGCCACGCCCTGAGCGGGCCTGGGGTTGGATTTGCCCCACGGCGGGCGCGACGGCGGGCGCGACGGCGGGCGCCACCGGCACGGTACGCTCCACAGGTGCAGGAGACGGTGCCGGTGCTGGCACCGGTGCTGGTGCCGGCGCGGCCACTGGCGGACTGGCGGGGCGCGCCGCTTCGGCCGCTCGCCACGCATTCAGGGCCGCCGCCGAAGCCGCAGCGGCCTCGGGGCCGGACAGTTCGGAAGTTGCCGGCGGGGTGTAACGGGCCACTGGCTTGGGTGGCTCGCTGATAACAGGCTGAGGCGCTTCGGTCACCGCCGGGCGAACCGCGGCCGCACGGGCAACCTCCACCGGGGGCGGCGGAAGAGTCCGGTATGCACGGGGCGGGGCCGTCACGGGCGGCGGCGCTGGGGGCGCGGCAACCCTGCCCTGGAGCTGTCGCAAGGCCTCCGCACGGGGGATCGGCGGAGAACTGGGAACATACGCCTCACGCCCGATGGGGGCCGCCCCACCCCTGACATCGGGTTGCCGTGCCACGGTCCGATCGGGAGCAGGCGGCTCGACACGCCCCCGGGCTTGCCCGTGGGGCTCACGGGCGGTCACCACGGCGGGCTCGGCCCGGCCCTTGCGCCCCTTCACAACCGGTTTGACGGGCGCCGCAGCGACCTTAACACCGCGCCCGGCCTTGCCGGAAGCGAGCGGCTTGCCCGCGGCTTGTTTGCTGACCGCCACCGGCGGCGGCGCGAGCTTTCCCGCCGATCTGGCCGTGCCGGCTTTGGGCGCCACGGATCCGGCCGTGGCCCCTTTGGAAACGGCCGGCTTGGCAGCAGGCTTGACCGCCGTGGCGGCGCGGGCCGGCGCTGGCTTGGCAAGCGCCTTCGGAGCAGGTTTGGGAACGGACTTGACGGCGGGCTTGACCGCCGGCGCTGCCTTGCGGCTTGCGGTGCCGTTTGGCTGGGGCGCCGCCGAGGCATCCACCCCGACCACGGTCAAGCCAAACGCCACCGCCGCCGCAGCGGCGAAAAATGGATTCATTCGGTGTTATCTCCTGCTAGGCCGGACGCGCCGAAAAGGGGCAGCCCGGCTGGATGTGCGCGGAAAGGGAGTGCATCGCGACTCGGACAATTGGCTGATTTTACCGGAAACTCGGCCGGCGACGGACTTGCAGGTACGGCCGGCTTTCTGCACCATGCGCCCTTTTTCGCGCCAGCCCGCCCCCATGCTTCTGCCGATCGAACAACGCATTGCCGCCGAATTGGGTGTACAACCCCGCCAGGTTTCCGCCGCCGTACAGCTCCTCGATGAGGGCGCCACCGTGCCCTTCGTGGCCCGCTACCGCAAGGAAGTCACCGGCGGACTGGACGACACCCAGCTCCGTAACCTGGAAGAACGTCTCGGCTACCTGCGCGAACTGGAAGACCGCCGCGCAGCGGTGCTCACCAGCATCGACGAACAGGGCAAGCTCGATGCCCCCCTGCGCGAAGCCATCGAGAACGCCGAAACCAAGCAGCGTCTCGAAGACCTCTATCTGCCCTTCAAGCAGAAGCGTCGCACCAAGGCACAGATCGCCCGGGAAGCCGGAATCGGCCCCCTTGCCGATGCCCTGCTCGCCGACCCGACGCGGGTTCCGGAGACCGAAGCCGCCGCCTACCTCAACGCCGAGGCGGGCTTTGGCGACACCCGGGCGGTGCTGGACGGCGCCCGCCAGATCCTGATGGAGCGCTTCGCCGAAGACGCCGAGCTGATTGGCAAACTGCGGGAATATCTGGTCGATCACGGCGTGGTCGCCTCCACAGTGATCGCAGACAAGGAAAACGACCCCGCGGCTGCCAAGTTTCGTGACTGGTTCAACTTCCGCGAATCCATCCAGACCGTCCCCTCCCATCGTGCCCTGGCTCTTTTCCGCGGCCGCAACGAAGGCTTCCTGCGCCTGCAACTGGGGCTCGATTCCGACCCTATGGACGGCAGTGCGCCCGGCCCCAACCCCTGCGAAGGGCGTATTGCCGGTCACTTCGGCATTCGCGACGAAGGGCGCGGTGCCGACGCGTGGCTGCGCGAAACCGTTCGCTGGGCCTGGAGTGTCAAGATCTCCCTGCACCTGGAACTGGAACTGCTTGGCCAGCTGCGTGAGCAGGCGGAGGAAGAGGCCATCCGCGTCTTCGGCCGCAATCTGAAAGACCTTCTCCTT
>JAEUNV010000386.1 GCA_016790385.1 Zoogloea sp. | reverse complement strand
GACTGGCACCTGGAGCCGAGGAACGTGCCCCTGGCTGCCATGGTCAATGCCGGTCAGGGGGTGGCCCGCAGCCTGCCCCGAGTGAATCCCAAGACCGTGATCCAGGCGGTCGGCCGGGCCGTCAAGAAGGCCACACCTGCGGCGGACAAGCCAGCGGAAGTCGCCGCGCCGGAGTAAGACCCTCGCTTCTGGGTTGCCTGCGGCGTGCTAGATTCCCTTTCGCGGCACCCATAATCAAGACGATCCAGGAGACAGCAGCATGAGCCTTCCCACCGCGTTTCGCGGCACGATGCGCGTTCCCGCCATCGCCGCCCCGATGTTCCTGGTATCCGGCCCCGAGCTGGTCATCGAAACCTGCAAGGCCGGCGTGGCCGGCACCTTTCCCGCCCTCAACGCCCGCGGCTCCGCCCAGCTCGACGACTGGCTGGGCAGGATCAACGGGGCGCTGGCCATCGCCCGCTCGGCAGACCCTTCTGCACCCATCGCGCCCTACGGCGTCAATCTCATCCTGCATGCGTCAAACCCCCGCGTGGAACCCGACCTGGAGGTCATCTGCCGGCACAAGGTGCCTTTCGTCATTACCAGCCTGGGCCATCCCGGCGACGTGGTGAAGGCCGTGCATGGGTATGGCGGACTGGTCTTCTCGGATGTCATCCATGCCTACCACGCCCGCAAGGCCGCGGCCGCGGGCGTTGACGGAATCATCGCGGTGGCGGGGGGCGCGGGCGGGCATGCGGGAACCCAGAGTGCCTTCAGCCTGATTCGCGAGATCCGCGAGTTCTGGGACGGCGCGCTGGTGCTCGGGGGCGCCATCTCCGATGGCCATGCCGTGCGCGCCGCTGAAGTGTTGGGCGCTGATCTGGCCTACATGGGTACGCGCTTCATTGCCACCCGGGAATCAAACGCCCAGGACGCTTACAAGCAGATGCTGGTGGACGCCGGTGCCGCGGACATCGTTTATACCGATGCCGTTTCGGGCACCAATGCCAACTTCCTGTGGCCCAGCCTGGAGCGGCTCGGTCACCGCCGTGAAGAGCTGGTTCAGGGCGTCGGCAAGGGGAAGCTGAAGGCCCTGGCAGATGAAGCCAAGGCCTGGCGTGATGTGTGGAGCGCCGGCCACGGGGTGGCCAACATCCACGATATTCCGTCGGTGCACGAGCTGTGCGCTCGCTTAGTCGCCGAATACCACGCCGCTTGCGCCCTTCCCCCAAGCCCGGCCGTTTGCTGAATCCGCCGAAACAGGTGCCGAGGCGTCAGACTTGGCTGGGGGTGTGGAGGATCTGATCGCGGGCGCAGTGGGCGCGCTTGGCGGCGTACATTGCCTTGTCGGCGTGGGTCAGGAGGGTGAGCGGGTCGCTGCCGTGGTCGGGATAGATGGAAACACCGATGGAACACCCGACGCGCACATGGCAATGCCCGAGGTTGATGGGCAGCCCGACCGCCTGGTGAAGCTTGAAGAGGATGGCGTCGAGGGTTTCCGGATCACCGGTTCCGTTCAGCAACACGGCAAACTCGTCGCCGCCGTAGCGGGCTACCGTATCCTCGCTGCGCAGCACCCTACGCACCCGCGTGGCAACCGTCTTGAGCACCGTATCACCGGCATGATGGCCGTGGGTGTCGTTGATACCCTTGAAGTCGTCCAGGTCGATGAAAAGCAGGGCCATCCTGTCCGCCACCTCGCGGGCGCCGGAGATGGCGGCACGCAGGTGGCGCTCGAAGCGATCCCGGTTGAGGAGCGACGTGAGACCGTCGTGGTTGGCCCGGAATTCATTGCGGGTTGCCCGCTCGTGAAATTCCGTGACATCGAGCAGTGTGCCGATGAAACCGCTGATGCGATCGCGCTCATCGCGCAGGGGCCCGGCTTCGGCCCGGATCCAGCGGTTTTCACCGTCGGGGCTGACATATCGGAACTCCTCGGCAAAGCGCGTCGCCGACTCCACCGCCAGACACCAGATGGCCCTCACCCGGGCCTGTTCACTAGTAGGAAGGAGATTGATCCAGGGGGTTCCGGCCGCATTTTCGAGGCTATGCCCGAGAATCTGCTCGCAGCGCGCGTTGAGAAAGGTGCAGCAGGCATTGGCGTCCGCCTCGAAGAGACCTGCCGGTGCCTGGCGGGCCAACTCCCGAAAACGCATTTCGCTGCGCTGAAGTTCCACCTGCGCCCGGGAGAGGCGTTGCAGATCGAGACGGAGCTGGCGTGACTGCTGCTTGAGCAGGGCTTCACGGCGCACGGTTTCCGTTACGTCTCGCACCTGGATGAGACAGCGGGGGCCCCCGTCGCCCGGCACAGGGGTGATGTCGAGGGACTGCTTCATGCGCTCGCCCCGTCCGGCGCCGGGCGGATAGAGGGGCAGCGGCATGGGATGAAGGGCGTGGGAGAGGCGGGCGGACCAGCCAAAATCGAGGGCTTCGCGCACAACCAGAGCAACCCGGGGATCCACATGAGGTCCGAAAGCCTCCCCGAGCGTCACTCCGCATACCTGGCTCGCGAGTATCCCGGCACGCTCTTCAATCCAGCGGTTCCAAAGGCGAATGCGCCCCTCCCCATCGACCACGATCAGGCCCATGTCCACGCTGTCGGGAAGGAGGTGGCAGCAATCCATCAGACAAGTTCGCCTGAGTTTTGCTGCGGTAGCTTGAAGTAGCTGCTCACCCGATCCATGAAGTGTTCGATGGAGGGCACGTCCATGATGAACAGTACAAAGCCATGGAGGTTGTGGGCTGCCATGGTCATACCGATGCGCGCCACCAGGATCACATCGGTGGCCGGCTTGTCATCAAGGAGAGTTCGGGCCGTGCGTGACTGGACCCGGGGCAGAGATCCATACATCTCGGTTCCGAAGAGATTGGCGAGGCTGCTCATGCAACTGTTGATGATGATGTTGCCGATCTCGGCAAGCGCGTCCTGCTCCAGCTCGGTGATGTGTTCGATCGCGGCATCATCGCCGAGCATGCGGCGCACGATTTCCAGGCTGCCATGTTCCGGAAAGAGCAGCAGTGCATCCGTCTGGAAGCCCACCGCAGCAGCGAAACGCTGGTTGATGCGGCACAGGCGTTCGGTGGTACCGGCCGGCTGCGCGCTCTCGAGACGGTGGGTCAGCTCCTCCCGCGAGACCAGCTCGATGGTCGGCACCGACAGTTCGATCTCTTCGCGGACAATGGCCGAAAAAGTGCTCGCGGCCTCGCCCAGAGACAGGTTGAAGGCCTCGGTCAGAGCATCCATCTCGAGTTCCGAAAATGTCCTCACGGTCTACTCCAGCAAGGCGAGGATGTCCGCAATGACCGCCTCGCCAATCGGTTTCCGAAAGAAGTGCACACCCAGGGCGGCAGCCCTGATCTGAACGGCTTCCTGGAGATTGGCCGTGAGAAAGGCCAGCTTCATCCCCGGGTGGCTGACACGCAGTCGTTCGGCAAGCTCCATGCCGGAAATGCCAGGCATGTTCATATCCAGCACGGCCAGATCGGGATGGACGTCTTCAAGCAGGGCGATGGCGCTGGCCCCGTCACCCGCTTCGAGGAGTTGAATCCCGGGACGCTGGCCACGCATCACCGCTGCGCACAACATGCGCGAGGCGCGGCTGTCATCAACGAGCAGAATCGTGGCGGGCTGGGACATGGGTGGGTTCCGGTAAGGTCGTGAGCCGGTAACGACGCGGATTATGCAAACTTTAGTTAATTTATGCATGGCAGATCAGGGCGCAAGACTCCAATGCCCTCGCCATTCCACGCCAGCACAAGCCTGTCCCGGCAGCCCCGCCGAAAGCACTTGGGGCTTACCCTGATCTTCCGACACGAAGCCGGCCCCGACCGGTAAGCTCCCGGCTCGCCCAATCGATTCCCTGCCCCATGCCCTCCCGCTCTGCCCCGTCCTCGCTCTTCCTCACCAGCCGGATTTTTCTGCCCTTCGCCCTGGGGTATTACCTTTCCTACCTGTTGCGCACGGTCAACGCGGTGATCTCGCCAGACCTGACCCGGGAGCTGGGGCTCACCGCCGCCGATCTTGGCCTGCTGACCAGCACCTACTTCTTTGCCTTCGGGCTGGCCCAGATTCCGGTGGGCATCGCCCTGGATCGCTACGGCCCGCGGCGGGTGGAGGCAGCCCTGCTGCTGATCACGGCGATGGGCGGCGTTCTTTTTGCCACCGGCGACAGCCTTCCCACCCTGGCCAGTGCCCGCGGGCTGATCGGGCTGGGTGTGGCGGCCTGCCTGATGGCCGGGCTGAAGGGTTTCACCCTGTGGTTCCCGAGAGAGCGGCTGGCCTCGATGACCGGTTACATCATGTCCTGCGGCGCCCTGGGCGCGGTCACCGCATCGGCCCCCCTGGAGGCGGCCCTGCCCTTCCTCGGCTGGCGCGGTGCCTTCTGGGG
>JAEUNV010000371.1 GCA_016790385.1 Zoogloea sp. | reverse complement strand
AAGCGCGCGGCGCCCTTGATGGCCAGGTTGTTCGATTCGGTCGCGCCGGAGGTCCAGACGATTTCCTTGGAGTCGGCGCCGATCAGGGCGGCCACCTGGTCACGGGCCAGCTCCACCGCCTCTTCGGCGACCCAGCCGTAGGCATGGGAACGGCTGGCCGGGTTGCCGAAGAGTTCGGTGAGGTAGGGGATCATTTTCGCGGCCACCCGGGGGTCTACGGGGGTGGTGGCAGCGTAATCGAGGTAGATCGGTTGGGTTGTCATGGGCCTTGTTCTCCGCTGGGGGCTTTTGCGGGAGCTTCAGCAACTTCGGTGCCAAGCCCGAGATGTGTATTCAAGTGCATGAATTTAAAAGTAAAGTTCATTTACCCCGGCGGATCTGTGATTGTCGGCAAGGTGCTTTGTAGGCTTTGTCGGATTTCGCACACGTACCGGCCCGACATCGCCGCGGGGGCACCACGACAGGGCGAAATGCGCCGTCGCGGGGCGCACAAGCCCCGTGTCGGTGCTGCGGTGCACGATCCAAAAGGCCTTGACTTCGCGCGCAAGGCCGCGGAATGCGGGATTCGGGGCCAGAGGCCGTCGGAGCGGGGATAGGTATGAGCCTTGCTTCAGACTCTCTCCATATCCGGTCGTGGCGACCCGAGGTCGCACGGCTTCAGCCGGCAGGCTGCCGGTGACTCATATAGGAGGCTCGTCATGAACGCGGTTATGCACATGCGGGCTCAGACCGAACTCGCCACCATCTACGAGATCAGCAAGATCCTCACCTCCAGCCTCGATGTCTCCAAGACCTGTCGTGAAGCGCTCAATGTCCTGGCCAACAACATGGGCTACCGGCGCTGCATGATCATTGTGGATGACGAGGATGGAGAACTGCATCTGCTGGCGGCGGTTGGACTGAGCCCCGAAGAATACGACGCCGGTCACTATCGTCCCGGCGAAGGCATCATCGGCAAGGTGTACTCGAACGGCATGCCGGCCGTGGTGCACGATCTGGCCGAGGAGCCCTTCTTCCTCAACCGCACGGGAGCCCTGGCGCACCTCGACGGGGAACGTATCGCCCTGGTGGGGATGCCCATCCGCGTGGCCAAGGAGGTGGTGGGCGTGATCACCATCGACCGGGTCAGCGAGCGGGCGGGCGGCGGCTTCAATGACGACGTGCGTCTATTGACGATGACGGCGAGCCTGGTGGGTCAGGCCCTGGCCCTCCAGCGCACGGTGGTGGCCGAGCGCAATCAGCTGATCAGTGAAAGCAAGCGCCTGCGCCATGAGTTGAAAGGGCGTTTCCGCCTCGACAACGTGATCGGTGTTTCCAAGCGCATGCAGGACGTTTTCGCCGAGGTGCATCAGGCGGGGCCGTCCCGTTCGACGGTGTTGCTGCGTGGCGAGAGCGGCACCGGCAAGGAGGTCATTGCGCGGGCACTGCACACCCTTTCGCCGCGCAAGGATGGCCCCTTCGTCAAGGTGAATTGCGCCGCGCTGACCGAAAGCCTGCTCGAATCCGAACTGTTCGGCCACGAGAAGGGAAGCTTCACCGGCGCGGTCGGCGAGCGCAAGGGCCGTTTCGAGATGGCCGACAAGGGCACACTCTTCCTCGATGAGATCGGCGACATCTCGCCGGCCTTCCAGGCCAAGCTGCTGCGGGTCTTGCAGGAGCGGGAATTCGAGCGCGTGGGTGGCAACCGGTCCATCAAGGTGGATGTGCGCCTGGTTTTCGCCACCAATCGCAATCTCGAGAAGATGGTGGCGGCCGGCGAGTTTCGCGCCGATCTTTACTATCGCATCAATGTGGTCAGCATCTTCCTGCCACCGCTGCGCGAACGCCGCGAGGACATTCCTTCCCTCATCGCGTTTTTCCTTGATCGTTACAACAAGGAAAATGGCCGCGAACTGCGGGTCACGCAGGAAGCGCTCAATGTGCTGGTCAATTGCTACTGGCCCGGTAACGTGCGCGAACTCGAAAACTGCGTCGAGCGCACCGCGACCATGGCCCGGGGCGATGCGATCAGCGAGCTGCATTTTCCGTGTCACACCAACCGTTGTCTCACCCAGACGCTGCACAATGTGGACAAGGACGACGCTGTGGCGCCGGCGCGGGGCCACGGCGGGGGCGGCCCCATCGAGGTTTCGGTGCCTGTCCCGGAGTTGCCGCACCGAAGTGCTGCGCCCGAGCGGCAGTTCGGGGAGCAGATGCCGGACGGGGAGAAGGAGCGCCTGATCTGGGCGATGGAGCGTAGCGGCTGGGTGCAGGCCAAGGCCGCGCGCCTGCTCAACATCACTCCCCGCCAGATGGGGTATGCATTGCAGAAATTCGATATCGAAGTACGCCGCTTCTGAGCGGGGCGCCGGTCAAGGCGCGTAGGGCACAATCTCGCATCCGTCTGCGTAAGGATGAGTTTGTGCTTATATACTTGGCATCATGGAGTTCCCGATCCACGCCTTGCCAAGGCCTGCGCCCCGTTCATGTCCAAAGTCGAAAACCAGTCAATCCTCGCGGGCGCCTGCTTTCCAGCGGCGGAAGTGCTCTTCGATCAGCTTGCGGACGCGGTTTATCTGATCGATCCGGAGTCCTCGCGGATCATATGGGCCAACCGAAAGGCCTGGGAAAGCCTTGGCCTCAGCCGCGATGATGTGCTCGATCA
>JAEUNV010000343.1 GCA_016790385.1 Zoogloea sp. | reverse complement strand
GCCTGACCCTGCACCTCCTGACCCGCCAACGCACAGGACGCGAACAATGAACGGCGGCACCATGACCGAAATCTGGGTCTATCTCTCAGCCCAACCCCTGCTTTGGCTCACCCTCACCCTTGCCGCCTATCTGTTGGCATTAGCCCTGCACAGACGGGCGGGAGGCCACCCGGCCGTCAATCCCGTACTGATCTCCGTCGGCCTCCTGGTGACATTGCTGCTGCTGACCGGCACCCCCTACTCACGCTATTTCGACGGCGCCCAGTTCGTACACTTCCTCCTCGGCCCGACCACGGTGGCGCTGGCCATTCCTCTCCATGGCCAGCTCAAACGGCTGTTGAGCATGGCCGGGCCCCTGACGATCGCGCTGGTAGTGGGCTCGCTGACAGCAGCCCTGTCGGCCTACGCCATCGGAGCGCTGCTGGGAGCGACCAGGCCCACCCTCGCCTCGCTCGCACCTAAATCGGTCACCACACCGATTGCCATGGGCATTGCCGAACGCCTCGGGGGTCTGGCTTCACTGACCGCGGTTTTCGTGATCCTGACCGGCATCTTCGGAGCAATCTTTGCCTCCGGGCTTCTGAGACGTGCAGGCGTGAAGGACGAGGCCAGCATCGGCTTCGCCCTCGGACTCGCCTCCCATGGCATAGGAACAGCCCGCGCCTTTCAGCTCAGCGAGCAAACCGGAGCCTTCGCCGCCCTGGCCATGGGCCTCAATGGCTTGTTCACCGCCCTCACCCTGCCCTGGATACTCCCCCTGCTGGCAAGGTTGAATTGACCTTGGGTGAACCAGGGTTCGCCTCAGCTTGCGCCCCTAGGGAAGCCCCCCGGATAATCAGCCCAGGCCGTTTATTGCTGCACCGCAACCATGGATCTGCTGATCGACGTCATTCTGAAAGCGGGCCGCTCGGCAGTCGAGTTGTCCTTTTTTGTACTGCTGCCGGTAATGGTCGTGATGCTGTCGCTGATGCGGCTGCTGGAAGCCCGCGGCGTGCTTGACTGGGTCGTTGCCCGGCTTTCTCCACTGCTGCGTCCCGTAGGTCTCACAGGGCTTGGCATCTTTGCGGCCCTCCAGATCAACTTTGTCAGCTTCGCCGCCCCGGTGGCCACCCTGGCAATGATGGACCAGCGCGGGGCGTCAAGCCGCCATATCGCGGCCACCCTGGCCATGGTGATGGCCATGGCCCAGGCGAATGTATCCATGCCGATGGCGGCGCTCGGCCTGCATTTTGGCGTCGTTCTCGGGTGGTCGCTGGTGGGCGGGCTGGCTGCGGCGGCGGCCACTTACTATGGTTTCGGTCGCAAGCTCTCCAGCCTCGAAGAGCCGCTGGACGAGACCCTGCACCACCCCGTCGCGGAAAGCGCCAAAGGCGTGCTCGATGTGATCAACCGGGCCGGCGCGGAAGCCTTCAAGATCGCAGTCGGCGCCATTCCGATGCTCGTCCTGTCCCTCACGGTGGTGCTTGCCCTGCGCCGCCTCGGCGCCCTCGATGCGCTGACAGGCCTGCTTTCACCACTGCTGCTTGCTGTAGGCGCAGACCCGGGCCTCATCCTGCCCACCCTGACCAAGTATCTTGCCGGCGGCACCGCCATGATGGGCATCATGGACGAGATGATCCGCGCCGGTTCAGCCAGTTCGGCCACACTCAACGGCGTCGCAGCCGGTCTGCTGATCCACCCCCTCGACGTTCCGGGAGTAGCGGTATTGATCTCCGCCGGCCGCAGGGTTGCACAGATCTGGAAGCCGGCCGCCCTGGGGGCTGGCGTAGGCATCCTGGTACGCATGGCTGGTCACGGACTGGTCGGCTGAGACAGCCGCCGGACGTCATCCTTGCCGCGGCGCCGCATTTCACTAGGCGAAATAAGCCCGCCTGCGCTAACATCCGCGCATCCTTGGTCCACTGGCGGAAGATCCGTTGTCAACGCAAGAGCCCGCAAAAAACCCGATTCAGGTCATCGAGCGCATGATGAAGCTGCTTGACGTCCTGGCCATGCACCCCGACCC
>JAEUNV010000324.1 GCA_016790385.1 Zoogloea sp. | reverse complement strand
TGCGGATCTTGCGGGCGTAGGGGCTGGTAAGCGAGACGACGAGCTTCATGGCAGGGGTTTCCAGGCGCGTTCAATGATCTGACGGATGATATGCAGCTTGCCGTGGAAGAAGTGGTCCGCGCCAGGCACCACCACGACCGGTAGTTCTTGCGGGTCGGCCCAGGCCAGCACATTGCCGAGGGCCACGGTCTCGTCCTTCTCGCCGTGGATGATGAGGCTGCCGGGGGGCACGGGCAGGGTGGTGTAGCTGCGTGCGCCGGTGACCTCACCGGCCGCCGTGCCCACCAGCACGATGCGTTCGGCCGGCGTGACCCCGTCGGCGAGGCGGGCGGCGACCCGGGTCTGCACATAAGCGCCGAAGGAGAAGCCCCCCAGGGCCAGGGGCAGTCCGCCCCAGCGGCTCTGCGCCCAGCTGATGACCGACAGCATGTCCTCGGTCTCGGCGATCCCGTTGTCGTGTTTGCCGACGCTCTTCCCAACCCCCCGGAAATTAGGGCGCAGGGCGGCGTAGCCCAGCTCACGGAAGACCCGCGCCAGAGTGTGGGCCACCTTGTTGGTGTTGGCGCCGTGGAACAGGGGGTGGGGGTGGCACACCAGCGCGATGCCGCGGACGATGTCGGGTGTGTCGATGATCAGGTCGATCGGGCCGTCAGGGCCGTTGATGAGGGCGTTTTCGGTGGCCATGGTCAGATCTTCAGGCGTTCGACAATGCGGCCCTTTTGCAGATGTTCGGCGATGATTTCGTCCACGTCGGACTTGTCCACAAAGGTGTACCAGACGTTGTCCGGGTACACCACCAGCACCGGGCCTTCGTCGCAGCGGTCCAGGCAGCCGGCCTTGTTGATGCGCACCTTGCCTTTGCCCTTCAGGCCGAGGGCGGCGATGCGGTCCTTGGCGTAGGTTTGAAGCTCGGCGGCGCCCTGGGCGGCGCAGCATCTTTCACCTTCGGCGCGTTGGTTGCAGCAGAAAAAAACGTGGTGCTTGAAGTAGCTCATGGGATCTCCGGGTGGGGTGCGCCAAATCTGTTCCTGAATGTGTCCGCGATTATCAGCCAATCACCATTTTCGTTGGCGGCTTTCATGGGGTGCGAAACCCCTCCCGCGGACTGCTGGCCCCGAGTGCGCCCAGGTAGATGAAGGTGATGAAGGGCCAAAGGCTGGCGGTGAGCAGGGTCAGACCATGGAAGTTGAGAAAGTTGCCTTGCCGGATCAGCGTTGCATCGCTGGGCAGGAAGGGGTTTTCGGGGGCCAGGTTGACCAGTGCCGTGCCCAGCAGCAGGGCCAGCCCGGCCAACATGGAATGGCTGCGGGCCGGCAGCATCAGGCACACGCCCAGCAGGGCTGCCCCGGCGGCCAGGCCGATCTGCCCGCCGGGCGTGGCCCAGTGAAAGGGGTCGCCGGGCGAGAAGAATGCGGCAGCGGCCAGGGTCTTGGCCCCAAGGCCGAGGGCGACCAGCAGGACCAGCGGCCAGGGGCTGAACTGGCGCATCATGCAGCGCAGGGTCAGCCCCACCGCCACCAGCTGGGAGGCGGTAATCGCGGCTTCCACCTTCACGAAGCGCACCGGGTTGAATTGCAGGGGGGTGGGCAAGTCGAACAGGCGGCGCAGGTCACCGCTGGCGAAGAGCAGGTTTTCCGGGGTGAGAAGGGTCAGCAGCCACAGGCCCATCAGCGTCAGGCCGATTTCGCCCGGGTGGCCGGCCACGATCTGTTTGCGGCGCCAGCGGGTCAGGCCGCTATGGGGGTCGAACAGGCGCCCCCCCCAGCGCCCGCCGGCCACTGCGCCGATCAGGCCGCCCAGCGTATTGCAGCCCACGTC
>JAEUNV010000308.1 GCA_016790385.1 Zoogloea sp. | reverse complement strand
GGTCGATGTCGCCATGGCAGGAGAGGTGCAAGGCTTCAAAAGGGCCGTCCAGGTCGAGGCGTTCACCCAGGGGGCCAGGTGCGCCACTCTCTTCGACCACCAGGTGCAGGGGCAGGCGCTGGGTGGCGGTGAGGATGGCTGATTCCTCCTCCTCGAAGCTGAGGGGGTGCTCGCCCCGGGGCGCGGCGGCCATGAAGAGCAGTTGCAGGTCGGCATGGCGGGGCTCGGGGGGCGGGGCTTCTTCGCCAATGCGCCGGGCCAGTTCGAAGAGCTGGACGCGGTCGTCGGCCAGATGGCCCTCGGGAAGGGCGAGGAGTTCCCAGGGGGCGTCGAGCAGGGCCAGGGCGAGGGGGGAATCGACGCCGGTGACGCGGATTTCCAGCTGGCGCGGGCCACCGCCCCGGGCCCAGGCGCCGGCCCAGCCGCTCGGGTCCAGCCATTCAAACAGCTCCCGCCCGACGGCCAGCAAGGCGGCGGCGTCGCCCCGTCGGCAGGCAATGTCATAGCGGGCTGCCCAGCCCTGGAGCGCGGGCAGCGCGGCGCTTCCATCGAGGCGGGATTCGGGGTTGGAGATGTCCTGGCTGCGGCAAAGGAGGTCGGTGCCGAGAATGCGGATGGTGGCTTTCATGCTGCGGGCCTTTGGCAATGGCGTGGGGTGGGGGCAGGAAGGAGTCTATCCGAAACGCCTATGCCGGAGGGCTGGCCGGAAGCGGAGGGAGGGCAAGGGAGGGGCGGGGCGTTGTACCCGCCGGAACAGCACCATCAGGGCGCCTTGTGAATTGATACAAATTGCAAAAACAAAGTATTTGAACAAATGCGTTGAGGTGATAACGTTGATGACGTATTTGTGGTTTGTGTGCCGGGTGCTGCGGTAAATTTGGTGATTGTGGCGACGGGTTGCCGTGGGTCAGGACGCCGTTCGGCAAGGACGTCCGAGATTCCGGGTGCCGGAAAGTGTTTCAAGCCCTGTAATACGCCGTTTTTGGACGGAAGCAGGGAGTGAGTTTGACAATTTTTTGCAAGGCGGCGTGCCCCTTTCAAGGCTGCCCCGTGTGGAGCGAACAACCGTATGTCGAGCTTGACCCAGGTGGGGTGGTATTGGAACCGGCTGCGCGGCATGTCCATTGCCCAGATGGTGGAGCGGGCGGGCTCGTCTAGCGGCCGCGGGGAGGTGAACAGGCGCCCGGCCGTGCCGGCACCCGTGCCCGAGGCACGCCTGGAGAAGAAGGGTTCGGCGTGGTTGCCAAGGCGCGCGCCCGGCTTTCATGGGCTTGCCCTGCAACGGGCCGACGAGGTGCTTTCGGGGCAGTGGCGGGTGTTCTCGCGCCTGATGGGGCTGGGTTTTCCGCCCGAGTGGAACCGCAACCCCGACAAGGAGGTGCTGCTTCCCCTTGGGGATGGCGCGCGCATGGCGCTGGACGATACGGCGGCGCTGGGCGACATCAAGTATCTGCGCGAACTCAATCGCCACCGGGAGCTGGTGGTGCTGGCCCAGGCCTGGCAGATCACCGGGCGGGCGCATTACCTGGACGGGATCGCGCTGCTCCTGGAGAGCTGGTTTGCCCAGTGCCCCCATCCCCGCGGCGCCAATTGGTCGAGCGCCCTGGAGGCATCGATCCGCCTGATCAACTGGGCTACGGTGTGGCAGCTTCTGGGCGGTATCGAGTCGCCGTTGTTTGACCGCCCGGTGGGGAAGGTGCTGCGCATCGACTGGCTCAACAGCGTGTGGCGGCACGCGGAGTTCATCCGGGGCTGCCATGCTCGCGGGGCGAGCGGCGGCCACCCGTTGATCGGTGAGCTGGCCGGGCTGTTTGTGGCCGGGGCAACCTGGCCCCTGTGGGATGAAGCCCGGCTGTGGCGGCGGTCAGGCCGGGAAGGTTTGGAGAGGGAAGTGCTGCGCCAGTGCACGTCCGACGGCGTACACCGGGAGCAATCCACCGGTTGCCAGCAGTTCGTGTGGGATTTTCTGCTCATGGCGGGGCTGGCGGCGCGGGGGTCGGGCAAGCCGTTCTCGGCCACCTACTGGCAGCGCATGGAGGCCATGCTTGAGTACGTGGCGGGCATCATGGATGCGGGGGGAAATGTGCCCCTCTTCGGCAGCGTGGACGACAGCGTGGTGTCGGGGCTGTCGTTTGGCGCCGGGGGCTGCAACTTCCACTCCCAATTGGCCACCGGCGCCCTGCTGTTCGGCAACCCCTCCCTGGCCCGCAAGGCCGGCGTGCTGGATACGCGCACGATATGGCTGCTGGGTGCCGATGCCTGCTCCCGCTTTGACGCGCTGCTGTTGAAGGGTGCGCCGGCAACGCGCCGGACGGATTTTGCGGAAGGGGGGGTGTTTGTGCTGGGAAGCCGGTTCGACACACCCGACGAGTTCCGGGTGGTTGTGGATGCAGGCCCCCTGGGCGAGGGTGGCGTTGCGGGCCGGGCGAAAGCCGATGCCCTGTCCTTCACCCTTTCGGTGGCCGGTCGGCAGTTTCTGATTGATCCCGGCATGGGGGCGTATCGGGGCGCGGACGTGCCATCCGACGGTTGTCAGGGGAGTGCCCTGCACAACACGCTGGTGCCGGGCCGGGAGGATAAGTCGCCGACCGCTGCGCGCTTCCTGTGGCCCAGGCGTGCTCGCGCGAAGCGGGTGGAGTGGGTGGGCGCCGCGGCTGGCGCTGCGGATCGACTGCTTGTCGAGCACGATGCCTATCGCCATCTGCCCGGCAAGCCGGTGCATCG
>JAEUNV010000289.1 GCA_016790385.1 Zoogloea sp. | reverse complement strand
CCTGATCGATGTGTCCGAAGCCGGAGCCCAAACCCTGGGCCGCATCGCTTCGGTGCTGGCCCACGGCGAAGGCCTGCAGGCCCATGCCCGTTCGGCGGAGATGCGGTTGAAGCCCTGATCCGGCTGGTGCTGGTGGGGTTGAAGTCATTCGACCGTCTTGGGTTGAGCCCTACTGGCCGGCGTTCTGATGTTTTGCGTGACGTTGGCCGGGATTTCGCCCCGGCGGGCGACCTTCTTTCTTGCTTCGCCAAGAAAGAAGGCAAAGAAGGCGACCCGCCACCCCCGGTCGGTCTGCGGCCGACTGCCCTGCGCTGCTCCCAGCAGGCGGCCGGCGCGGAACTCGCCCTTCGGGCTCAGACAGCCGCGCCGGACTTCCCCGCCTGCTGCT
The DNA here is from genome assembly GCA_016790385.1 of Zoogloea sp. GTDB lineage: Bacteria > Pseudomonadota > Gammaproteobacteria > Burkholderiales > Rhodocyclaceae > Zoogloea. The sequence continues at coordinate 4,623 of JAEUNV010000289.1, read as the reverse complement.
GCGCTGCTCGGCGGATCGGAACGGGCTTTTCGGATGCACCGAGCCTCTGCGGGAATCGGGTCGGATGCCGGCCGTTGGTCACCTGCATTTCCTGTCCCCTCTGACGTGCCGACTGGAGGGTGTGACGGGCGGAAGAAGGGCTTCGCATGTTTGAGCCCGCAGGGCGAGTTTGCGAAGACCCCGCACGGCGCGCCCGGAAGGAGGGGAGCCCGAAGGGCCACGGCAGCGGGGTACGTTTCTTTGCCTTCTTTCTTGTCGTACAACAAGAAAGAAGGTCGCCCGCCGGGGGCGAATCCCCGGCCAATGTGAGGGAATACAAGGGAAAGCCGTCCGCAAGATCTCACCGGTTCGACATCGAACGGAATGATCCAACGACGTCTGCGTAAAGTTTGAAAAGCGCATCCCTCCGACAGGTAAGTCTCTTCAAGCCTGGCGGGCCTGCTCGGGATCGTGTTTGTTTACATACCTAACGCGAACATAGCCAATCAACTCGCCCCCCACTCAAAACAGCCGGGACAGCATCATGCCGCCCGCCACATCCGGGCTGGCCTCCACGAAGCCCTTCACGGCATACACCTGCAACCGCCATTCGGGCTGTAGCTTGTAGCTGACGAAGAGGGTCGACTCGCTCACCTCAGAGCCTCTGGGGCGCAGGCGCTGGCGCCAGTCGTGGAAGAGGCCGATGGACACCTCCGGGGTCACCCGCCAGCTGAAGCCGATGCTGGCGAACACCGGGTTGCGGAAATCCAGCCCCTCCGGATCGCCGTACTTCTTCCAGCCCAGGCTGGCCAGCGCGGATACGGCCCCCGCGCGCCAGATCGCGTCGGCCTGCACCGACGCATCGGTCTTGCCGGTGCCCAGCCCCTTGTCCGCATCCGCGGTGGGCAGCTTGAGCTTGAACACGCCATCAACGGTCAGACTCCCCACCTCAAACAGCGCATGCCCGGCGGAGAGGACCACATCGCCCAAACCCTCCTGGGTGCCTCCCGTACCGGGAATGGCCACCCCGTCCGGCGTCCGGCTGACCTCGCCGGAATTGCGCAGATAGGGCACCGTCGCCTTCAGGGTGAGTGGGCCTTCCTCGTAGCGGACAATCAGCGGCACATACCAGGACGTGGACAGCTCGCGGGACCCATACTTCCCAGAGCTGTACTCGAACCCTGTCGTCAGGGTCAGCTCACCCGCCACGACCAGCGGGGAGAGGACCAGCAGGCTGGCCACGGCCAGCCCGCGACAAGCCCCCGCCGTCACAGGGCAGGGGCCTGGAGCGACACTGGGCCGCTCCGTGGGCATCAGACACATGGGGCGACAAAGCCTTAAGCCAGGGGGGCGAAGGCCTCACCGGCCGCGCCGACCTTTTCCCTCTTCTCAACCTTCTCGGGCTTTTCGGCCTTTTCCGGCTTCTCGGCCTTTTCCGGCTTCTCGGCCTTTTCCGGCTTCTCGGCCTTTTCGGGCTTTTCCACCTTCTCGGGGCGCTCGGCACGGGCCAGCTGCATCACGCCGCCCAGGGCACCGACCTTCTCCCTCTTCTCGACCTTCTCGGGCTTTTCCGCCTTTTCCGGCTTCTCGACCTTCTCCGGGCGCTCGGCCCGGGCAACAGTCTGATCAGCGATGGACAGGGAAGCTGCCGCCGCGGACATCGAGAGCGCGCCAAGGGCGCCAGCCAGGGCAAGAGCGATCATCGTGTTCTTCATTTTCCAACTCCTTTGTTTGTCTGTAGGTCAGGTCGCCCAGGGGGCAGGCCAACGGGAAACCCGCACCAGTACAGTGCAGGCCCCATGCCTGAAAACCCAAACCATTGAACAAAAAGGAATTTCTGAAAACAAGTGCGTATATAGGGACGACGGATCGGTCCTCTGCCCCAAGCACTGGGGCATATCCCGCACCCACGCCAGCCCGGACGGCGGGCAGGCCGCAAGCCTAGGTCGGGATCAGCTGCCCGATGCCCCACAACACCCCCATCCCGGCAATGAAGGGCAACCAGGGATTGCGGGACAGCAGGGCAGCCAGCACCGCGGCCACGGCGGCGGCCAGCCGGGGGCTGAACACGGTGAGTTCGCCGCCCGACACGAAGATGTCCGGCGCCACGATGGCCGCCAGGGCGGCGGCCGGGGCATAACGCAGGGCCCTGTGCAGGGTTTCGGGCAGGGCCGCCCGCTCCCCCAGCACGATGAAACTGGCCCTTGGCAGGGTCGTCACCAGGCCAAGCAGGATGAACAGCCCCCACAGCATCCAGTCTTCGCTCATGGCCGATCCCTCCCGCACCAGCGCTCGGCGGCAAAGCCCGCAGCAATGCCGCCCACAATGGCCACGATCACCCCCAGGCGCAGGGGCATGCCCCTCAGGGCCACGGCCAGACCTCCCCCCGCCAGAGCCGCCACCAGCATGGGCCGCACCCGGGCCATGGGCACCAGCAGCACAATCAGGGCGATGGTGGCCATGAACTCCAGCGACCAGCCCCGCGGAATGGAACTGGCCGCCATCACCCCGCAGAACGCAAACACCTGCCACAGCAACCAGGACCACAGGGACGGCCCCAGGTAATAGCCCAGGCGCCAATGGGGGTCAGGGTGGGACAGCATCTTCTCCAGGCAGGCGGCAAAGGCGCCATCGGTGAGCAGGTGGCCCGACAGCCAGCGCGCACCCAGGGGCACGCCGCGAAAGCCCCGGGCAATGGCCGCACTGAAGATGATGAAGCGCAGGTTGAGCACAAAGGCGGTGATCACGATCAGCCATACCGGCGTGCCGGCGGCGATGAGGGGCAGGGTGCCGAGCTGGGCCGTACCGGCGAACACGATCACGTTCATGCCCATGGCCTGGAGCGGCGTGAAGCCCACCCCGGCCATGGTCAGGCCCGTGACGAGCGCCCAGGGAATGAGGCCGACGGACAGGGGCAGGAAGCTGTGGAAACCCTCCTGCATCCCATCCCGGAAACTCGGGGACATGCCCACTCCTTGCAGATTCGAGCGGGCGACCTTAGCACGCCCACGCCTGCGGGGCTGTCCGGGTTAACGTGAAGGTCAACGCGTCTCACCGCCCATCGGGCGGCACCCGGGACCTGCGCCGAACATCAGGCCTGGGTGTCGGCGGGGTGCAGGGGTTCAAAGAAATGGAAGGCCGATCTGCGCATGCCCTCGCGCTCGTAGAAGCGATGGGCATCGACGCGCTGCAAACCGGAATCCAGATGCAGGCGCCCACAGCCCCGGCTCCGCGCAAACTCGCGAAGCCAGGCCAGCATGGCCGCCCCGTAGCCAAGCGAACGCACATCGGGCGCGGTCACCAGGTCATCCACGTACAGAAAGGGGCCCCGCGCCAGGCTGTCCCCCATCCGGAACCCCGCCACCACCACCACGCGGGCGTCGTCGAGACCATAGGCCAGCATGTAGCCCGTCTCGGCCAGCTCGCGGACCCGGGCCACAAAACCCGCCTCCTGGAGATCGGGGCGCAGCCCCGCCATCACGGCAAAGCACCCGGCGATCTCGGCATCGGTCGACGCCCTGCGCACTTCCATATTCCAACCCTTTCCTTACAGCGGGCGATCCGGCCCGCGGCCCACGGTAAAGGCCGCGCGCCCGGCTGGCAAGGGTGCGTCGTCGCCTCAGCGCGGCTTGAAGGGCTCGAAGCGGGCCGTTTCGCTCTTGCCATCGGCAAAGCGCAGGCTCACCAGGGCCTTGGTGGCCGGGTCTGCGGTATAGGCGGCCGTGCCCTCCAGCCGGTCACCGGCCACCGCCAGCGGCACCGTGACCTTGCCCGCGGGCGCGAGCAATACAACACTGCCGCTGACCCCCGCAGGCGCCACCTTGCCGCCGCCATGGTCCGTGAGATAGACCTTCACCGGCGCGGGCTTTCCAGCGCGGGCGTCGCGGGCCAGGACCAGTTCGATGTGATACGCCCCGGCCATGCGCAACTGGCCGCCGTGGGGCGCCTGCATGGCATCCAGGGTCGCATCATCGTGGGCCAGGGCCGGTGTGACCGCGCCCAGGATGGCGGCAAGGGTGAATGCAAAACGTTTTTTCATGGGGTGACTCCTTTGTCAGGGTTCAGGGAAGAGGCGGCGTCGGCCGCCCCCGGATGAGCTATCAGGGCCGGCGCACCATAGCGTCGGAACAGAAGGGGGGTCAGCAGCGTATCGAGGAGCGTCGAACTCACCAGACCGCCGAAGATCACCACCGCCACAGGGTGGAGGATCTCCTTGCCCGGCGCGTCGGCGGCAAGCAGAAGGGGCACCAGGGCCAGGGCGGCCGTCAGGGCGGTCATCAGCACCGGGGTCAGGCGCTCCCGGGCGCCCCGCAGGATCAGCCCGTCGCCGAAGGGCTCCCCCTCCTCATCATGCAGATGCAGGTAATGGCTGACCTTGAGGATGCCGTTGCGCGTGGCGATTCCGGTGAGGGTGACAAAGCCCACCAGCGCCGCCACCGACAAAGGCTGGCCGGACAGCCACAGGGCCAGCACCGCCCCCACCAGCGCGGCGGGGATGCCGACCATCACCATGGCCACCAGGCGCACCGAGCGGTAGCGCCCATAGAGCACCAGGAAGACCAGCGCCAGCGACAGGCTTGCCAGCCACGCAATGCGCGCCTGGGCGTCTTCCTGGGCCTGGAACTGCCCCTCGATGCGCACCGA
>JAEUNV010000251.1 GCA_016790385.1 Zoogloea sp. | reverse complement strand
AAGCTGGTGCTGCCCCTCCAGGGGCTCACCCGGGAACACCCCCTGGTCGGCCGGCTGCACGAGGACGCCCTCGATCAGGCCCAGGCCTGGGGCGTCAATCCCCTGCTCACCGCCGCCAACCCCTTGGGCCAGCTGGGCACGATCAACGACACTGCCGAAGCCCTGGCCGGCATGGTCGCGCGCATGGGCCTCGACATGCTGCCCCGCCATTTTGTGGTGTATGTCAAACAGCGCGTGGTGCTCCTCGACCTGCTCTTCTACCTGCTGGAGATCCTCCAGTTCCTGCTCAATTTCATGCGCGAGATCCAGAGCCTGGGCAACACCGCCGGCTCAGCCCAGCCCAGCGTCTCAACCCAGCAGGTGCGTACCCAGTACCTGCGCCAGCCCGCCGAGAAGCGCGCCATGGTCGAGGCCATCCTGGGCGAACCCGACGTGCAGGCCAGCATTGCCCGCGCCGCCGATCTGAGCGGTTCGGGCATCGCCGTAACCAGCCGCAATCAGGCTTTCCTGGACAAGGTGCAAAGCACCGAGGCCTCCCTCGCCAACACCATCGCCGACCCCGCCGAGCGCAAGCGGGTGGCCCTCGGTCAGGTGGCCGACACCTACGCCGCCGAGTACCCGGACTATCAGGTGGTACAGGTGCTCGCGGCGGTGCAACCCCAGCACACCCTGGCGGTGGTGAACACCCTCTCGGTGAACCGCAGCACCCAGCTGACCCGCACCCTGGCCGACGAGCTGGCCAAGGACGGGCCTGCCGAGTTCCAGAGCGAAGAGGCTCGCCCCCTCTATGCCGATCTCCGGGTCGGGCTGGAGAGCCGCAAGGTGGCCGAATACGTGAGCGGTGCGGAATCGCCGCTGACCGTAGGTGAAGTCCTGGCCAAGACCCCCGAGGAAGCCGAGAAGCTGCTGGGTGCCGACAACTACGAGAAGTTCCGGAACGCCTTCCAGGCCGACCGGGCCGCCGCCGTCGCCGGTGCCGAGGCACTTGCCCAGGGCGTGCCCGCCGATCTGGCGGTCAAGGTGGAAGCCGAGATCCAGTCGGGCAAGCCGGCCGAAGCGGTGATCGAGAAACTCCAGACCGAGACCGCCGTCGGCAGCGTCAATCGCCCGGCGCTGGACCAGACAGCCAACCTGCTGCGCATCACCGGCGGTCAGGCCGGCTTCCTCAAGCGGGTGAAGCGCACCTGATGGACCATCCATGAACGACTTCGTCGACATCGGTCAGCTGTCCACCCGCATCCGCAGTGCCGAGGTGGAGCACGCCCAGGCGCTCGCGGGGCAGGTGCGGCGGCTGGCTGACCGACGGCTCGCCCGCGCCCTGGAAGGTGCTGGCGACCGGGCGCTGGCACGCGCCCAGCTGCCGCCTGGCGCCGTCGTCGCCGTGCAACGCCTCGATCTGCATTTGAAGGTCACCGTGGATGTGGCCGAGGACGAACTTGCCAGCGGCTGGGCCGCCGCCTTTGAGGCAGGCCTCGCCCGCCTGCTGGGCACGACCGCAGCCGGCGAC
>JAEUNV010000249.1 GCA_016790385.1 Zoogloea sp. | reverse complement strand
TGCGCCTGCATGGCCGTGTCGATGACGCCCGGCGCGAGGCTGGCGATCCGCAACCCGGGGCGCCCGTCAAGTCGGGTGGCCTGGGCATGCAGGTCGAGCCCGGCCTTGGTGGCACAGTAGATTCCCCAGCCGGCATAGGCGCTGCGTGCCGCGCCACTTGATACATGCAGGATGCGGCGCTCGGCGCAATGCCCGGTGGCCGCTACGAAGGCATTGGCGAGCAGCAGCGGGGCGCCCAGGTTGAGCTGCACGGCCGCTGCGATCTGGGCGGCATCCTGTGCGCCGCAGGGGCCGACGGGTTGGACCATTCCGGCATTGTTGATGAGCAGGGCGTGGCTTGCGTCGGCCAGAAAGCGGGCGAGGGCCGGGCCGGACATCCACGTGATCAGGGCGCCGGGATCGGAAAGGTCGAGGACGTGCTGTTGCAGGGCTTCCGCGCCGGCCTCCTTCTGAAGCGTGACGGTGCGCCGGGACAGGCCGAGTACGGAGATGCGCCTGCCGAGCAGTTCGGCGGTCAGCGCGGCACCGAGGCCTGCGCTGTGACCGGTGACGATCGCCTTTATCATGATGAACCCCAGGGGCTGGTTGAGCAGGCGATGTTACGCCCGCTCAGCCCGCCGTGGCGTGTACCGCGCTGGGCGTTGTGCGGCGGATCTGCAAAGCCAGCTCGGTCGCAGGGACCGGGCGCGAGAAGTGATAGCCCTGGCCGGCGCTACAGCCCAGCTCGGTCAGTATGCGTTGTTGTTCGGCCGACTCGATGCCTTCCGCCACCGTGACCAGGGACATGTCCCGCGCGATGCTGACAATGGCACGGATCAGGGTGACGTCATCCCGGTTGCAGTGCAGTTCCGAGACGAAGGAGCGGTCGATCTTGAGCACGTCGAAGCGGAAATGCTTCAGGTAGGAGAGGCTGGAGTAGCCCGTTCCAAAGTCGTCCAGGGACAGGATCACGCCCAGGTCGGTGAGGCTGCGCAAGGTCTGCCCGGTCTGGCTGTCCAGGTCCAGGAAGACGCTTTCGGTGACTTCGATCTCCAGGCGTCCGGGGGGCAGGCTGTGACGTGCCAAGGCCTCCCGCACATGGTTCAGGAAATCCTGGCGTCGCAACTGGGGGACGGCCACGTTGATGGCCATCCGGATCGGCGCGGCGCCCTCGTTGTCCCATTGGCGAAGCTGACGGCAGGCTTCATCCAGAACCCAGTGACCGATGGCGTGGATGCTGCCGGTCTCTTCGGCGACCGGGATGAAACGGTCGGGCGGGACAAGGGTGCCCTCTTCGGTCCGCCAGCGCAGCAGGGCTTCGCAGCTGACGATCTGGCCGCTGAGCAGATCCACCTGGGGCTGGTAGTGCAGGCACAGTTCGTTTCGCTCGACGGCATGGCGCAGACCGTTTTCGATGCGCAGGCGTTCGGTAACCCAGTGGTTGAACTCGGGCGTGAAGAACTGGAAATCGTTGCGCCCGGAATTCTTGGCGTGATACATGGCCGCATCGGCGTTCTTGAGCAGGGTCTCGGTGTCGGTGCCGTTGGTTGGATACATGGCCACGCCGATGCTTGGGGTGATCTGCAACTCGTGCTTGTCGATCAGGTAGGGATCGCCCAGGGTGGCCAGGATCTTCTGGGCCGTGGTTGCCGCATAGCCCGGCTGTTCCAGGCCGGTGATCAGCACGACGAATTCGTCCCCGCCCAGACGGCTGACCGTGTCCGTCTGGCGCACGAGGCGACGCAGGCGGGTGGCCACTTCCTGAAGAATCCGGTCGCCCATGGCATGGCCAAGGGAATCGTTGATGTTCTTGAAACGGTCCAGGTCGATGAAGAGTACCGCCAGCTGCTCGTCATTGCGCTGGGCATGGGCAATCGCCTGGGCCAGCCGGTCGCCCAGCAAGGCCCGGTTGGGCAGCTGGGTGAGGGCGTCGAATTCGGCGAGATGGCGGATGCGGTTCTCCGCCTCCTTGCGCTCGGTGATGTCGAGGAAGGTGCCCACATAGTGGCGGACGTCGCCGGCGCGGCCGCGCACGGTACCAATGCTGATCTGTTCCGGATACAGGCTGCCGTCCTTTCGGCGATTGCGGATCTCGCCGGTCCACGATCCGGTCTCGCGGATCGACTTCCACATGGCGTTGTAGAAGCTGGCATCGTGTTCGCCCGACGAGAGAAATGCGGGTGTCTGGCCCATGACCTCCGCCGCGGTGTAGCCGGTGATCTGGGTAAAGGCCGGATTGACCGCGAGAATCCGGGTCTGGGGGTCGGTCACGATGATGCCCTCCCGGCTGCTCTCGAACACATGCCCTGCCAGGCGCAGCTCGCCCGCCTGGGCTTCGAGGGTCTGGGTGTGGGCTTCGAGTTTCTCGTGGTAGGCGGCGAAGAGTCGGCGCATCCAGCTTGAAAACAGCAGTGAGGCCGCCAGGGCGACACCCACCGTGGCCGCGACCACGACGAGCAGATAGGGAATTCGGCCCGACAGGGCGGCGGCGGCGGCGGTTCTTTCGGTGGCCAGGGCCGACTGCATCTCCTGTTCGAAGATGCTGGCGATCACGATGATCTTCCACGGGTTGTAGGCCATCACATAGGCCGAGCGGGTGTCGCTGCCGTCTTCGCCGCGGCCGCGCCCGGAATACGTGAGGAGCCCGCCGCCCGCCCGCGCCAGCTTGAGCATGTCCTGACGGATTGTCTGTTCAACGGGCGAGCCCACCGCACCAAACTGCAACTCGTCGGCGCCCCGCCCCGAGGGCGGTTGCAGCAGGAGACGCCCGTCATTGCCCATCACCATGAAATGCCCGGTGTCGCCGAAGTTCCATGCCCGCAGGCGATCCAGCCCTTCCTTGAGTCGCGTTTCCTCCCAGCGATAGAGGTAGTCCCCGGTGCCGATGATCCAGCCATAGGGTGCGAAGAGGCGGACGTGGGCAAGTTTGTCCGACATCCGGGCGGGGTCGATGGGGGAATACCAGCGGTAACTGGAGAAACCACCTTCCCTGCCGCCGCGCGCCGCTTCCAGCAGGCCGCGCACGATGTAGTGCCCGGTGTCATCCTGGTTGTCCCAGAGGGATGTA
>JAEUNV010000215.1 GCA_016790385.1 Zoogloea sp. | reverse complement strand
ATTTTCTCGCCGGAGTTTCTGCGGGAAGGCCGGGCGCTTTACGACAATCTTCACCCTTCCCGCATCATCGTGGGCGAACAGTCAGCGCGGGCGCAGATGTTTGCCGATCTGCTGCGCCAGGGGGCCATCAAGCAGGATGTGTCGGTGCTGCTCACCAACAGCACCGAGGCCGAGGCCATCAAACTGTTTGCCAATACCTTCCTGGCGATGCGGGTGGCCTATTTCAACGAGCTGGATACCTATGCGGCCACCCATGGGCTGGATACCCGCCAGATCATTGACGGCGTGTGTTTGGACCCGCGTATCGGCAGCCACTACAACAACCCGAGCTTTGGTTATGGCGGCTATTGCCTGCCCAAAGACACCAAGCAGTTGCTGGCCAATTACCGGGAGATTCCCCAAAATCTCATCCACGCGATTGTCGAGTCCAACACGACGCGCAAGGATTTCATTGCCGACGAGATCATTCGCCGCAGGCCCAAGGTTGTGGGTATTTACCGGCTGATCATGAAGGCCGGGTCGGACAATTTCCGGGCGTCGAGCATTCAGGGGATCATGAAGCGCATCAAGGCCAAGGGTATCGAGGTGATTGTTTACGAACCCGTGTTGAAGCAGGCCGATTTTTTCAATTCGCGCGTGGTGAATGATCTGGATGCCTTCAAGGCGCAGTCGGACGTGATCATTGCTAATCGTCGCACCCCGGCCCTGGATGATGTGGGTGACAAGGTTTATACGCGGGATCTGTTTGGCAGTGATTGATGGTGCCCGGCCATCGCTTTTGATGTGATTTGACTATGTGGAACTGATCGGTATGCCCAATACCAATGCCCCCGCCTGGAAAGCGCTCGTTGCGCACCAGGCGCATTTTTCGAGCGCGCATCTGCGCGACCTGTTTGCGTCCGACCCCCAGCGTTTCGAGCGTTTCTCGCTTGAGCTGGGCGGCATGCTGGTGGATTTTTCTAAGCAGCGCATCGACGACACCACCTTGCGCCTTTTGGTGGATCTGGCCGAGACGGCCCGGTTGAGCGATTGGCGGGCGCGTTTGTTTGCGGGCGACAAGATCAATTTCAGTGAAAAGCGGGCGGTGATGCATCCGGCGCTGCGCTATCTCAAGCTGGGCGCCTTTCCGTCGGCCGATTGGGATGTGATGCCCGAGGTGCGCGCGGTGCGTGCTCAGATGCGCACGTTTTCCGAGCGGGTGCGGGGCGGTTTGTGGCGGGGGTTTTCGGGCGAGGCGATTCGCGATGTGGTGAACATCGGGATTGGCGGTTCGGATCTGGGGCCCAAGATGGTGGTGCGCACCCTGTCGGCTTACCAGCGCTCGGGCATGCGCATGCATTTTGTGTCGAATGTGGATAGTGCCCATCTGGCCAAGCTGCTCGATTCCCTCGACCCGCGTTCCACGCTGTTTGTGGTGGCGAGCAAAACCTTCAGCACCCAGGAGACCATGCTCAATGCCCACACGGCGCGGGCCTGGCTGGTTGCGGCGGCGGGCGAGGACTGGGCGTGGGCGCTGCCCCTGCATTTTGTGGCGGTCACGTCGGATGTGGGGCGTGCGGCAACTTTCGGCCTGCCCGAAGCCAATGTGTTTCGCAGGTGGGTTGGGGTGGGGGGGCGCTACTCCCTGTGGTCGGCGGTGGGCCTGCCGATTGCGTTGGCCATTGGGATGAACGGTTTTGAGCGCCTGCTGGCCGGGGCGCAGGCCATGGACACCCATTTTTGCGAGGCGCCCTTCGACAAAAACCTGCCGGTGTTGATGGCCCTGATTGGGGTGTGGAACACCAACTTCCTGGGGGCGTCCACCAGCGCGGTGCTGCCCTATAACGAATCCCTGCGTTTTCTGCCGTCGTTTCTCCAGCAGCTCGAGATGGAGTCAAACGGCAAGACGGTGGGGCGCGACGGGCAGCCGCTGACCTGTCAGGCCAACCCCATTGTGTGGGGTGAGATCGGCTCCAACGGCCAGCATGCGTTCTTCCAGTTGCTCCATCAGGGGGGCTGGCTGGTGCCCAGCGATTTCATCGCCAGCGCCCAGAGCGACTTTCCGCTACCGGGGCATCAGGCCCCGCTGATGGCCAACTTTCTGGCCCAGAGCGCGGCGCTGGCCTTTGGCAAGACGGAGGCCGAAGCCCGGGCCGAGCTGGAGGCGGCCGGTTTTGCCGCCGATCAGATTGCGGCGTTGCTGCCCCACAAGGTGTTTGCGGGCAACCAGCCTTCCACCACCATCATCCTGCCGCGGCTCGACCCTTTCCATCTGGGCATGCTGCTGGCGCTTTACGAGCACAAGGTGTTTGTGCAAGGCGTGGTGTGGGGCATCAATTCCTTCGACCAATGGGGTGTGGAGCTGGGCAAGCAGCTGGCCGGCCGCCTGCTGCCGGCGCTGCAAGGCGAGGGAGATACCGTGGGGCTGGATCAATCCACCCGCCAGCTCATCGCGTGGTGCCGGGAAAACGGCGATTTCTGACCCAAGCCCGTGGGGTCCAATAAATTCGACCCCACGGTCTCCACCCCTACAAAAATGGACCGGCGCTGCCCACCGGATGGAGCGGTGCTACCATGCTCCAAGAGCTTGAATAGCAAGGAGCTTAGTCATGCAGACCTACGAGAAAGACATCAACGCCTGGGCAAATGAGCAAGCGCGCTTGCTTCGTGCTGGTCGTTTTGATCTGCTCGATATCGAGCATATTGCCGGGGAGATCGAAGACGTGGGCAAGAGCGAGCAGCGTGAGTTGGCCAGTCGACTGGCGGTGTTGATGGCGCATCTGCTTAAGTGGCAGTACCAGATAGACCGTCGAGGCGCGAGTTGGGAAAAGACTATCAAGGCGCAGCGGAAGGAAATCAGCTATGCCTTGGATGAGTCTCCAAGTCTGGTTCCGAAGCTTCAAGAGCCGCGCTGGCTGGACATGGTTTGGGCGCGTGCTGTTGCACAAGCGGTTAGCGAAACGGGGCTGGACTGCTTTCCAGACGAGTGCCCGTGGGCGATACACGACGAAGTTCTGAACGAAGCCTGGCTTCCCGAATAGGGCTTTGGAATCGGAGACTGAGGAGCGCGGTGATGTCGGCACGCATGCTGGAGGCGGCCTTGCTGGGTCGGGTTGGGGTGGTAACGAAGGGCGGGGATGGCGCGCAGGATCAGCGCGAAGCGAATGTCTTTCGGGTGGCTGCCTTGCTTGTTCGTGCGCGCCACCCTCGTAGCTCGAGGGACTTGATGACGGCTAGCGAGCTCTATTTTCGGCAGCATCCTCACCAGCGCCTGTCGGCGGAGGACGTCGTGCGAAAGGGTTGGATAACGAGTCTGCCTCGCTGGAGAGATCTCTTGAATGCTGCCTTGCGCGATAGCGCCTGAGCCATGGTTGCGAGTGTCCGGTTCCATACCGGTACCGCCTTGGCGCAGGGCTTGAAGATGCTCTTTCAGCGCCTAGAAGCGCGCCTTGCGCTGAATGTCCCGATCAGGGTCTTTCTTGCAGGAGGCATGGCGGTCCACCTTTATACGGCAGGGCGTGTGACAACCGATGTTGATGCGGAGTTTGGCGCCAGAATATTGTTGCCGAACGATCTGGTGATCGAAATCGAGCTTGAGGATGGAACACCGCAGCTCGTATATCTTGATACCAATTACAACCCGACGTTTGCCCTTATGCACGAGGACTATCAGAAGGACGCGATACCGGTCGATTTGGGGCTGGCATGGTTTCGCGTGGCCGTGCTGTCGCCGTGTGATTTGGCCGTGAGCAAGATTGCCCGATTTGCCGAGAATGATCGGGAAGACATCGCAATGCTGGTTCGCCTGGGACTCACGAACGCGAGTGAGATCGAACAACGAGCGCTGTCTGCGCTTGGCGCCTATGTCGGCGGCCAGGCCATGCTCATGTTGAATCTACGTGATGCCGTGGCCCTCGCCCAGCGCGCCGAGGTCGAATAAATTGCAGCACCAACGCCCCCTCTTTGGTCGGTGCCCGTCAGCATGTAGGGCCAACGGGGCGCAACTCATGCCACAGCATTCGAATCAGCATCGCGCGCACAACCCCCGCGAGCCGATCTCTTTTCGATATCGCGGCAGGCAGGCGGCGTCTTCAGCCTGCCGCCTGATGCAGCAGCCGCCCCGCCACGTGGCGGGCCATGCTGTCGGCGAGTTCCTGCTCGGCAACAAAAACGGTGCCGATCTTCTCTTTGCGCAGCAGCGTCGCGCCGTCTTCGGTTTCCGAGCGCAAGACGGCCTCAATGCCTGGATTGAGCTTGCGCGCAATGTCCACCATCTTGCGGCTGGCTACCGGGTCGGGGGTGGTCACCACCAGCATGGCCGCCTTGGTGATGTGGGCCTGGACCAGCACGATGGGGTCGGAGGCGTCGCCGGTAACGGCGGCCTTGCCACGCTTGCGCAGGGCTTCCACCACCTCGCGGTTGCTGTCGGCCACCACGTAATGGATGCGGGAGCGGTCGAGGGTGGTGGCAATGTGCTTTCCAACCCGTCCATAGCCCACCAGAACAACCTGATCGGATAGCAGTTTGCGGTCGGTGGACATGGGCAGCGCCGCCAGGGGGTCGTCGCGCAGGTCGAGCTTGCGCGCCCAGGCAGACCGGGCACGGGCCCAGCTCTGGGCAGGCCCGATGGCGGCAAACAGCAGGGCGTTGAGGGCGATGGAGATCAGCGCGCCGGCGAGGATCAGGTTTTGCCCTTCAAGGCTGAGCAGCCCCAGGCTCAGGCCCAGCCCGGCCAGGATGAAGGAGAATTCGCCGATCTGCGCAAGGCTGGCGCCCACGGTAAGGGCCGTGTTGAGGGGGTAGCGGAAGGCCAGCACCAGCCCCACCGCCGCCACCGTCTTGCCAACCAGGATGATGCCGACCACCGCCATGACCTTCAGGGGTTCGTCGAGCAGCACGCGGGGGTCGAACAGCATGCCCACCGAAACAAAAAACAGCACCGAAAAGGCGTCCCGCAGGGGCAGGGAGTCTTCGGCCGCGCGGTGGCTGAACTCCGATTCGCGCATCATCATCCCGGCAAAGAAGGCGCCCAGGGCAAACGAAACGTCAAAGAGCACGGCCGAGGCGTAGGCCACCCCTACCGAGGCCGTGATCACGCACAGCGTGAAAAGCTCCCGCGAGCCGGTGCGTGCCACCAGCCACAGCAGGCGCGGAAAGGCCCGGGCGCCTACCACCAGCATCAAGGCGATGAAGGCGGCAACCTTTGCCAGGGTCAGGCCGACGGTGAGAGCCAGGGCTGTAAAGCCGCCGCCGGGCTGCGCGTCACTGCCGCCGAGCAGGGGCGCCAGGGCGGGCAGCAGCACCAGCACCAGCACCATCGCCAG
>JAEUNV010000152.1 GCA_016790385.1 Zoogloea sp. | reverse complement strand
AACATCCGCTCCAGGGCCGGATTGACCAGCACCATCTTCCCGGCGGGGTCGACCACCAGCAGGCCTTCCACGCTGGAATTCCAGACCTGCCGGAAGCGGGCCTCGCTGTCGGCCTGGGCGGCCTCGGCCCGATGCAGATCGGAAATATCGGTAAAGGTGAGGACCGCCCCGGCACTCTCCCCCATCTCGTTGCGATAGGGGTCGATCTGCATCAGGTAATGAAAGCTGCGCTGGTGCACATGCTCCACCCGCGATTCGCCGCCGTTGACCACCGCGCTCACCCACTCGCGGAGCCGGGGCAGATCCAGGTAGCACGGAACGCCATAAAGAAACTGGCCAATGTCGTTGGGGAGCAACCCGAAGATCCGGCTGGCCAGCGGATTGAAGCGAGTCACCCGACCATCCCTGTCCACCACCACCAGGCTGGTGCGGATGGAACTCTGGATGTTGCCGAGGGTAGCGTTGAGCTGGATGTACTCCAGCGACTTGACGCGCAATTCGTCGTTGAGCGTGGTCAGTTCTTCGTTGGATGCCTGCAGCTCCTCATTGGATGACTGCAGCTCTTCACTGGAGGACTGGATCTCTTCATTCAAGGATTGCAGTTCCTCGTTGGACACCTCCAGTTCTTCGATCACGGTCTGCAAATGGGCACGGGTGTCGGCCAGTTCCTGACGCAGGCGGGCAATTTCGAGCAGCGCATCGGCGGGTAGCAGTCCGCCGTCCTCCACCTCGGGCAGGGAGGCCTTGACCGGACTCTCTTCAAAGCTGATCAGCACCGCTCCGGCGGTATCGTGGGGAGGCGCCAGCCGGCGCAGCACCGGGCGCACCCGCAGCGTCTCATCACCGATCCGGACCAGCACGCAACCGCCATGGAGCACATCGTCCTTATCCTGATGCATCCGGTAGCACAGGGCCTTCACCTCTCCCCGCAACTCCGGCAGACAAAGGGAAAACACCGAAAAATCAGCGCTGGCCACCGGCAGGGAAAAGTAGCGTCGGCTGGCCCCGAAAAAATGCAAGGGCGCAAACGATCCATCCACCAGCACCCCCGGCGGACCGTAAGCCTCCAGCATCAGGCTGCGGCTGTGCTCGACCAGGCCTTGAGCGGGATCGGTCTGGACGGCTTGCGGCACAGCCGACCGAGGCATGCGATCGGCCGGCCCAAGGCGGGGCGTGCGGGCCATGCGCGCACCGGCGGCCGCACGTCGCCGAAAGAGTCGCGCGGCCGGATCAATGGCCTCGAACAGCCCGTTGGTGGCCCCTACAGATTCGGACTGGCCCAGCAACAGCAGGCCACCGGGATTGATCGCAAAGTGGAAAGTCCGGATCAGTTCGGCTTGCTGGGCCGGCTTGAAGTAAATCAGGATGTTGCGGCAGCTGATCAGATCCATCCGGATGAACGGAGGATGCCCGGTGAGATCATGGGCAGAGAACACGCACAGTTCCCGCAGGGTCTTGGATACCCGCCACCCATTGCCCTCGGGACAGAACCAGCGGTTGCGGCGTTCCGGATCAAGGCCGGCAAGATCGGCCACCGAATAGATGCCTGTCCGGGCGAAGGCAAGGGCTTCCTGGTCGATGTCCGAGGCAAATACCCGTAACTCCCGCTGGGCAAGGCGATCGCCCAAAATCTCGGCAAGCAGAATGGCGATGGAATACGCTTCCTCACCGGTGGCACACGCCGGTACCCAGACCCGAAGGGCGTCCCCGGGGCGCTTGGCGGCCATGAGGGTACGAAGGCTGCGCCCCAGCGCGTCGAAAACCGCGCCATCACGAAAGAAGGACGATACGGAAATCAGGAAACTGTGCTGAAGCAGGCCCAGTTCGGAGGGGTCGACCTCGGCATGGGCGAGGTAGTCCTCCAAACGGTGAAAACCCAGGCCGCGGCTACGCCTGAGGGTCTGGCGCCGCAGGGTGCTCTCCTTGTAGAGACTCAGATCCACACCGGTTTCCCGGGAGGTCAGCGTCATCAGGGCGCGAAAGGCCCGCTCTTCCGCTTCGGAGCGTTCTTCCGCCGCACGGCCCAACCGGGCGCCCGCATCGCTGAGCCAAGCGGTCAATTCCGCGGGCACGGCCTCCCCCTCCAG
>JAEUNV010000121.1 GCA_016790385.1 Zoogloea sp. | reverse complement strand
GCCCGGTTCGACCGCAGCATTGACGTCCATCTTTCCAGCATCCGCCACAAGCTGGGGCCGCGTACCGACGGGCGGCCCTGGATCGAGACGGTGAGGGGGCTGGGCTACCAGCTGGTGCGGGAATGAGACTGGGGCGCCTGTTCTGGAAGTTCTTCTTTGCATTCTGGCTCGCGCTGCTGCTGGCAGGGGGCGGTGTCGGGACGGCGGTATGGTGGCTTCATCAGGCGGAGGCGGAGCATCCGGGGAGTGAGGACGACCGTCTGCTGGCAGGCGGGCCGCGGGTTGCGTTTGAGGTGAAGGCCGCCGCCGCCGTGCTCGGGCGGGGCGGCGAGGGGGCTCTGCGGGGCTTTCTGGCCGATATGAACGAGGCGCGTTCGCCGCGCCTGCTGGCAGTGGACGAGGCCGGGCGGGAGCTGCTGGGGCGTGAGGTGGATGCGGCAGCGCTGGCCCAGGCCGGGGAGCGGGCTGACACGGACAACCCCCGTCGCGGCGTGCGCCGGGTGACCGATGTGCATGGCAGGGAGTGGCTGCTGTTTGTTCCGGCCGAGTCGAGGGACCACGAAGGGGCCTTTCCCCGCCCGCCCGGCGAGCCGCGGCCACCTTTCGGCCGGCGCGGCCCGCCGCCCAGCCCATGGCTGCCCATTGTGTCGGGGCTGGTGGCCAGCGTGCTCTTCAGTGCCCTCCTGGCCTGGTATCTGTCCAAGCCGATCCGCAGCCTGCGCTGGGCGCTGGGGGCGGTGGCCGAGGGGCGCCTCGATGCCCGGGTACGGCCGCTGCTCGGCGGGCGGCGGGATGAGATCGCCGATCTGGCCGAGGATTTCGACCGTATGGCCCAGCAGCTCCAGACCCTGGTTGGCGCCCAGCGCCGTCTGCTCCATGATGTTTCCCACGAACTGCGTTCGCCCCTTGCCCGGGTGCAGGCGGCCGTCGGCCTGATGCGTCAGGATCCGGAAAGGCTCGAACTGACCTTGAGCCGGATCGAGCGTGAGGCGGTGCGTCTGGACGAGCTGGTGGGCCAGTTGCTGACCCTGTCGCGCCTGGATACGGATCGGCGCGATACGCCGCGTGAGCCCGTGGATCTGATCGATCTGGCTTCGTCGATTGCCGATGATGCCCGCTTTGAGGCCCGCGCCCTCGGCCGTGAGCTGCGTTTCGAGGGGCAGGGCGAGGCGGAAGCCATGATCTGGGGCGAGCTTGTGCAGCGCGCCTTCGAGAACGTGATCCGCAATGCGGTGAAGTACACCGCCGACGGGACTTTTGTCGAAGTCAGCGCGTTTGCCGACGGCGACGCCTTTACCCTGCGGGTGGCGGATCGCGGCCCGGGGGTGCCGGCGGCCGAGCTGGACTCGATGTTCGAGCCCTTCCACCGGGGCAGCAACACCGGTGGGGCGAGCGGCTTCGGCCTGGGGCTCGCCATCGCCCGTCGTGCCATCGACGCCCATGGCGGGACGATTCGTGCGGTCAATCGGGAGGGGGGTGGGCTGCAAGTCGACATCACCCTGCCCCTCGCGGCGAGTGCGCCGCAAAAGGAATAGGCGCCGCGCCGGCCAAGCTGCTAGAATGCCGGCCGTGGCGGGTCTCCCCGCATTGCAGCGCGGTGAACCTGGTCAGGGCCGGAAGGCAGCAGCCACAGCCGTTCCCTGCAAGTGCCGGGGGTCAGGCTCGCCACCCCGAATTCAGAAAAC
>JAEUNV010000684.1 GCA_016790385.1 Zoogloea sp. | reverse complement strand
CTGGGTGATCATGTTCACCAGTTCGGAGGTGAGGTCCACGTTCGAGTCTTCCACTGCGGCGGACTGGAGCACGCCCAGACTGCCTGTGCCAGGCGCATTGGGTTGCTCGGGGCCGGAGGCATTGGTGACGGCCCATTGGTTGCCGCCGAGGGACTGGAGTCCGTTGGGATTCTGGAAGGATGCCAGCCACACCTGGCCCATCACCCGGGATTGACCATTGCTGAAGTTGCCCTGGATGGTGCCATCGGCATCGACGGTGAGGCCGGACAGCTTGCCCGTGGTGTAGCCGTCCTGGGTCAACTGGTTGACCCCGTAGCTGTTACCGAACTGGGTGGTGCCCTCAAGCTCGACGGTGAAGGCCAGGGGGGTCACCGAGCCGGTGGACACGGCGTAAGAGGAGCTGAAGGAGGTGGGCGTCTGCAATACGCCGTTGGCGTCAAAGCTGATGGTCTTCGGTGTATGCGTCCCGGTCACCGGATCGATTTCGGGCGGAAAGCCGCCATCAAGGCTGGTGTAGACGTCCCAGATATTGGATTGGGCCGTCTTTACGAAATACAGCGACTGGGTGTGGGCGTTACCCAGGGAGTCATACACGGTCTGGGAGGTGGTGCTGGTGTAGCTGGTGGGGTCCGAGGTGCTGAAGGCGGCGTTGGTGGCCGTGGCCGCCGTGCCGGGCACGTTCAGTGCGGCGGCGGCGGCTCCGGTCACGGTGATGTCCGAAAGGCGCCCGCTGCGCATGGAGGCGAAATTGATAACCCCCGTGCTGTCGCTCGCAACCTTGACCCGGCCCTTCAGGGAGGTCTGATCGACGGCGGTCTGGATCGCGGTGACGAGGGAGCCCACGTCGGCATAGGTTCCGGCGGCGATGCTGATGGACACCGGAGAGGTTGCGCCATCGACGACGATGGACAGTGCATTGGCGGGCGACGCGGCCACCGTGAGGGAGGGCGCGGCCGTTCCGAACACAGCCGCCTTCGCCATGGCGGAAGGGGTGGACGAGCGCGAATCGAGATTGACGTTGTAGCCGGCGCTGGTGGTGGCCGCCGGCTTGGCGTCGCTGAAGTTGAGCTTGATGTCTCCGCTGGTGCCCGTGAGCACACCATTGGAATCGGCCAGCTTGCCGGTCAGGCGCAGACCTGCCGCGTTCACAATGTAGCCGTTCTTGTCGGTCTGGAACTGGCCATTGCGGCTGTAGGTGATGGTGCCGGCATCGCTCATGCGGAAAAAGCCCTGCCCATTGATCGCCAGGTCCAGCGCGTTGCTGGTGGTGGAGATGTTGCCCTGGTTGAACTGCTGGGACACCTTGTCGATGGAAGCGCCGATACCCACCTGAGTTCCCCCGCCCGCCAGCGAGGCGGCGAAGACGTCGGAGAACTGGGCAGTGGACTGCTTGAAACCGACCGTGCCCGAGTTGGACACGTTGTTGCTGATGGCGTCGAGGGCCTTGGAAGCGATGGAAAGACCGCTCAAACCTTGCTGAAATGCCATTTTGTCCTCCGCTTACAGAATCTGCTTGATGTCGGACAGGCTCACGAGATTGCCTGAGCCCACATCGAGGGATACGTTGCCACTGCTGGTGCGCAGCACGCTGTTGACGGTGCTGAGTTGCAGCGTGGTGGTCTTGACCGAATCGCTGCCCCGGGTCGCGCTGATGCTGATGGTGTATTTTCCGTCCACCGCCTGGGAACCATTGTTGGAAATGCCATCCCATGCAAAATTGAAGACCCCGGCATCGTGGGAGCCGAGTTCCAGCGTGCGCACTTCGAGGCCCTTGGAGTCCTTGACGGTAACCGTCACCTTGTCAGCCGGGGTGGCCAGTTCGAAGCC
>JAEUNV010000657.1 GCA_016790385.1 Zoogloea sp. | reverse complement strand
GACCCAGCACCTGCCCTTCACCCACGACCGCATCGCCGTCGTCTCCATCACCCGTCACGGCATCGCCCTGGCTGGCCACGTGGTGGCGGCACTGCCCGGCGCCCGCCTGTTCGCCCCCGAGAAGTTCGCCGCCGAGGCCCACGCCGCGGCCCCCGGCGCCGCCGCCTGCTACGCCGGCAAGACGGTAGAGCAGATCCCCATCCTGTTCTCCAACTTCGACGGCATCATCGCCATCGTGTCCCTCGGCGCCATGGTGCGGCTGGTGGCGCCCTACCTGGTCAAAAAGGAATCCGACCCCGGTGTTGTGGTGATAGACGAGGCCGGGCGCTTCGTCATTCCCATGCTGTCAGGCCACCTGGGCGGCGCCAACGCCCTGGCCGGCGTCCTGTCCCAGGCTCTCGATGCCACACCGGTGCTCACCACCGCGTCAGATGCCCGCCAGACCTTGGCGGTGGACCTGCTGGGCCGCGAACTGGGCTGGACCTTCGAGGCCAGCCACGATGAGATCGTCCGGGCCAGCGCCGCGATGGTCAATGACGAGCCCATCGCCCTCATCCAGGAAGCGGGCAGCACCGACTGGTGGACGCGCCACGCCAACGGCCGCAGCGGCCCGCTGCCCGCCAACATCCAGCACTTCAGCCGCCTTGAGGACGTGGAGCCCGAGCGCTTCGGCGCCGTGCTGTGGATCAGCCACCGCCCCGAGCCCGCCGCCCTGGCCCCGCGCCTTGTGGGCAAACGGGTGATCTATCGCCCGCCGGTGAGCCCATGAGCGCGGTCGGACCCATTGCCCTGGGCATCGGCTGCGACCGGGGCACGCCGGCCTCCACCCTGGTCTGGGCCGTGGTCGAGGCACTCGCCACCTGCCATGCCAGCCTCGGAGACGTGGTCGCCGTGGCGAGCATCGACCTCAAAGCCGACGAGCCGGGACTACAGGCGCTCGCCCGCTGGCAGGGCTGGACCATCCGTTTCTACCCCGCCGTGGAGCTGGCCGCCGTACCCGTGCCGCAGCCCTCGGCAACCGTGCTCAAGTACACCGGCACGCCCTCTGTCTCCGAGGCTGCGGCCCTGCTCGCGGCAGGCACGGAGATGAGCCAGCTACTACTCGAGAAGCACAAGTACCGCGGCCTCGACGGCCGCCATGCCACCGTTTCGATCGCAAGGATTCCCCAATGAACGACTCCCCTACCCCCGCTCCCCGAGGCCGGATCATGCTGGTCGGCCTCGGCCCGGGCAGCCATGCCCATCTCACCGCCCGCGCCCGCGAGGCCATCGCCGAGGCCGACACGGTCATCGGCTATGTCACCTACATCCGCCTGGTGGCCGACCTGCTGGAGGGTAAGGAGGTCATCAGGAAGTCGATGACCGAGGAGCTCGACCGGGCTATCGAAGCCTTCGAGCGCGCCCGCCAGGGCCGCAAGGTGGCCCTGATTTCGTCGGGCGACGCCGGCGTGTACGGCATGGCCGGCCCCACTTTCGAAGTGCTGTTCCAGGCCGGCTGGACGCCGGACTCGGACATCGATGTGGAGATCATCCCCGGCGCCTCGGCCCTCAACACCTGCGCCGCGCTGGTGGGCGCGCCCCTGACCCATGATTTCTGCGCCATCAGCCTGTCCGATCTGCTCACCCCCTGGCCGACCATCGCCCGGCGCCTGGACGCGGTGGCCGCCGCCGACTTCGTGGTGGCCCTCTACAACCCCAAGAGCGGCCGCCGCACCCGCCAGATCGTCGAGGCC
>JAEUNV010000602.1 GCA_016790385.1 Zoogloea sp. | reverse complement strand
CCGATGATGATCATGAACAGGATCTTGAAGGACAGGTCGAGATTGAAGCCTTCCGGCTCGACCGTGCCGATGTAGGTATAGGCGTACAAGGCGCCGGCCACGCCGCAGTAGAAGGAACTCACCGCGAAGGCCAGCAGCTTGGTACGCATCAGGCGGAAGCCGATCACCTGGGCCGCCACGTCCATGTCACGCACCGCCATCCAGGCCCGACCGGTCGAGGAGCGCACCATGTTCTTGGCCAGCAGGGCCATGACGGCCACGATCAGGAAGGTGAGGATGTACTTGGATTCCGGTGTCACAAAGGTGTAGCCGAGGATGGTCACGTCCTGGGCGGTGACCACCCCGGACGAGGAATTGTTGGAGAACCAGGGAAACTTCACCAGCGCCCAGACGATGAAGAACTGGGCCGCCAAGGTTGCCACCGCCAGATAGAAACCCTTGATGCGCAAACTGGGCAAACCGAACAGGATGCCCACCGCGGCGGCGGTGAGCCCGGCCAGCACCAGGGCCACCAGAAAGGGCATGCCCTCGATACGCAGGATGAAGTTGTAGGCTGCAAAGGCCCCCACCGCCATGAAGGCCGCCGACCCCAGTGAGAGCTGGCCGGCATAGCCGGTGAGGATGTTGAGACCGATGGCGGCCAGGGAGAAGATCAGCACCGGGATCAGGATGGCCTTCAACCAGTACTGGTTGGCCAGCAGGGGCACGACCACCCCGAACACCAGCATCAGCACCCAGAACCCGATCTTGTCCTGGCGGATCGGGAAGATCTGGGAATCTTCCGCATACGTGGCCTTGAACTGGCCGGCTTCACGGTAAAGCATCGTTGTCGCTCCTTGTCGCGCTCAGACGCGGTCGATGTGCTTCTCGCCGAACAGCCCTTCGGGCCGAACCAGCAGGAAAGCCAGGGCCAGCATGTACGGGAACCAGCCCTCGATGCCGCCACCAACGAAGGGGCCGACATAAACCTCGGCCAGCTTTTCAGACGCGCCGATGATCAGCCCCCCCACAATCGCCCCCGGCACCGAGGTGAAGCCACCCAGGATGAGCACCGGCAGCGCCTTGAGGGCGGTGAAGGTGAGGGCGAACTGCACGCCGTTGCGGGCGCCCCAGATCATCCCCGCCACCAGCGCCACGAATCCGGCCACCGCCCACACCACGCGCCAGATGGTCTGAAGCGGAATGCCGATGGAGAGGGCGGCCTGGTGATCGTCCGCCACCGCGCGCAGGGCCCGACCCACCTTGGTGTACTGGAAAAGCAGGGCCAGCAGGCCAACCAGGGACGCCGCCACCCCGGCCGCGAACAGGTCGAACTTGGAAACGCCGATCTCGTAGTTGTCCATCAGCCAAGCGATGGGCTCATCGACGATGCCCAGATCCAGGCCACGCACGTTGGCGCCCCAGGTCATCTGGGCAATCCCCTCGACCACGTAGGTCAGGCCGATGGTGGCCATGAACAGGGTGATGTGGGGCTGATTGACCAGCGGACGCAGCACGATGCGCTCGGTGGCAACCCCCAGCACCACCATGGCAACGAAGGCCAGCAGGAAGGCCAGCCAGAACACGGCGCTGCTGTCCGCCTCCAGGCCCAGCCAGCCCGGCAGCACCTCCTGGAAGCCGACGAAGGTCAGGGCGGCAAAAAAGACCATCGCACCCTGGGCAAAGTTGAAGACGCCCGACGCCTTGTAGATCAGCACGAAACCGAGGGCCACCAGGGCGTACATGACCCCCGACAACAGGCCACCGACCAGCACTTCGATGAAGAATTGCATGCTTCCCTCCCCCGCCTAGTGAGCGGTGCCCAGATAGGCCTTGATGACCTCCGGGTTGTTCTTGACCTCGTCCGGCTCGCCGTCGCCGATCTTCTTGCCGTAATCCAGCACCACGACACGGTCGGAGATGTCCATCACCACGCCCATGTCGTGCTCAATCAGCACGATGGTGGTGCCGTAGTGGTCATTCACATCGAGGATGAAGCGACACATGTCCTGCTTCTCCTCCACGTTCATGCCCGCCATGGGCTCGTCCAGGAGCAGGATGTGGGGCTCGGCGGCGAGCGCCCGGGCCAGCTCGACACGCTTCTGCAGGCCGTAGGGCAGACGGCCCACCGGGGTCTTGCGGATGTCCTGGATCTCAAGGAACTCGATGACTTCCTCCACCTTGATGCGGTGCGCGATCTCCTCCTTCTGCGCAGCCCCCCAGTAAAGGGCGTGCTGGAGGAAGTTGCACTTCATCTTGAGGTTGCGCCCGGTCATGATGTTGTCGAGCACGGTCATGCCCTTGAACAGGGCGATGTTCTGGAAGGTGCGGGCGATGCCCTGCTCGGCCGCCTCGTGGGGCTCCATCTTCTTGCGCAGCGCACCCTTGAAGAAGATCTGCCCCTCCTGGGGGTGATAGACGCCGTTGATCACGTTGAGCATGGAGCTCTTGCCCGCACCGTTGGGGCCGATGATGGAGCGGATCTCGTGCTGCTTCACGTTGAAGCTGATGTCGGTGAGCGCCTTCACGCCGCCAAAGCGCAACGAGATGTTCTGGAGGTCGACGATCACGTCGCCAATCTGTCTGGCCATGTCGGTCTCCGTTTCAGGCCGCCTTCCGCGCCTGGGGCGGGAAGGTCTTGGCGTCCTCGATGCGCAGGTTGGCGGACACCTTGTTGGTGCGGCCGTCCTCGTAGGTCACCTGGGTTTCGATGAACTGCTCCTTGCGGCCAGCGTAGAGCGCGTCGATCAGCACCTCGTACTTCTCGGCCACGAAGTTGCGGCGCACCTTGCGGGTGCGGGTCAGCTCGCCGTCATCGGCATCGAGTTCCTTGTGCAGCACCAGGAAGCGCTTGATCTGCGATTCGCTCATGTTCGGGTCGCTGGCCAGATCGGCATTGACCTGCTCGACGCACTCACGGATCAACTCGTACACCTGGGGCTGGCAGGCCAGATCGGTGTAGCCCGCATAGGCCATGCCTTTGCGCTCGGCCCAGTTGCCCACGGCCTCCAGGTCGATATTGACGAAGGCGGTGACAAAATCGCGCTTGTTGCCGAAGCACACGACTTCCTTGATGTGCTGGAAAAACTTGAGCTTGTTCTCGATGTAATTGGGTGCAAACATGCCGCCGCCGGTGAGCTTGCCCACGTCCTTGGCCCGGTCGATGATCTTGAGGTGGCCGTCTTCGTCGAAGAAGCCTGCATCACCGGTCATGAAATAGCCGTCGGCGTTGATGGATTCGGCCGTGGCATCCGGGCGCTTGTAATAAGCCTTGAGCAGCATGGGGCCGCGCACCAGGATCTCGCCGTTGTCCGCCAGCTTGACCTCCACATTGGGCGCCGGCGTGCCGACCGAATCCAGCTTGATCTGCCGGTCCGGTTGCAGGCACACGTAGGCGCAGGTCTCGGTCTGGCCATAGAGCTGCTTGAGGTTGATGCCGATGGAACGGTAGAAACGGAACAGATCCGGCCCGATGGCTGCGCCGGCGGTATAGGCCACGCGGATGCGGCTCATGCCCAGCACGTTCTTGAGCGGCCCATACACCAGGATGTTGCCCAGGGTGTATTGGAGACGGTCGCCGGCCGACACCGGCTTGCCGTCCAGGATGTCGGCACCGCAACGCTTCGCCACGTCCATGAAGTGCTGGAATACCCGGCGCTTGATGCGGCTGGCGTCCTCCATGCGGATCATCACCTGGGTCAGCAGGTTTTCGAACACCCGCGGCGGCGCAAAGTAATAAGTGGGGCCGATCTCCCGCAGGTCACCCATCACCGTCTCGCCGGATTCCGGGCAGTTGATGGTAAAGCCGGCCACCAGGGCCTGGGCGTAGGAGAACAGGTGATCGCCCACCCAGGCCATGGGCAGGTAGGACAGGATGTCTTCCTGATCGGTGAGCGCATCGAAGCTGCAACCACCCCGGGCAGCGGCGATGAAGGCCGCGTGGCTCTGGCACACCCCTTTGGGCTTGCCGGTGGTGCCCGAGGTATACAGCATCACCGACACATCATCGGGGCTGCCCTTGTCGATCTCGTAATCCAGAAAGTCGGGGTGATTCTGGCCGTGGATACGCCCCATCTCCAGCACTTCGTCCAGCCCGTGCAGGAAGGTCTGGTTGTAGTGGCGCAGGCCGCGGGGATCGTCGTAGATCACATGTTCGAGCAAGGGCAGGTCGCCCTTGATCTCGAGCATCTTGTCCACCTGCTCCTGGTCTTCGACGCAGGCGAAACGGATCTCGGCATCCTGCATCACGTAGGCCATTTCCTGGGCCACGGCGTCCTGGTACATCATCACCGGAATGCCACCCAGGCACTGGGCTGCGGCCACTGACCAGTACAGGCGCGGCCGGTTGTCACCCACCACCGCCAGACGGTCGCCGCGCTTGAAACCCAGCTCCGCCAGCCCGCTGGCGATTGACCTTACCCGCTCGGCCACTTCGGCCCAGGTGTAGGTCTGCCAGATCCCGTATTCCTTCTCGCGCATTGCCGGCCGCTTGGGCCGCTGCCGCGCATGGTGCATCAGCAGGCGCGGAAAGGTGTCCAGGTCCGCGGCTGTCGCTCGGGTATCGGACATACCCATCCTCCTCCGGTTTGTCTCGGTGTCGTCCCCGCCGCTGCACCGCCCATCCCAGAAAGGGCCCGGCAAGTGGCGACGGATTGTCTTTTTTGCTGGGCTTCAGTCTTGCAAACCAAGTTTGCTCAACTGTTTTTCAAATGTACGGAATTGTGAACACCCCCGGGCGGCCCGGGATCTGCCCCTCAAGAAACGCAAACCGGCCTGGCGGCCGGTTTGGGAAAAGGCATGGCGGGCAGACGCCAAGAGGCGTCGCGCTCACGGCGGTGTGTGGCACACCACGCAGAGCTTGTTGCCATCGGGATCGCGGAAATAGGCGCCGTAGTAGTGCTCGTGGTATTCGGGCCTCAGACCGGGGCCACCCTCGGAACAGCCACCCTTGGCGAGGGCGAGTTCGAAAGCCTGATCGACCACCTCGCGGCTGTCGGCCAGGAAGGCCGCCATGTGACCGTTTCCCGGCGCCGGAGCCTGTTGATCGTGGGGCTTGCCGATCAGGAACAGCGGCCTTGGCCCCGGATTCGACTGCCATCCGGCCCAAGGCCTGCTCCTGTCGCAGAAGCGCGCCTCGACGCCGAGCAGCGCCATCAAGGGCGTGTAGAAGGCCAGCGCACGCTCGAAATCGCTGACACCGACAAAAATATGCGAGAACACGGGAGGCTCTTCCTGATCCGGGTAAACAGTGTGCCGAAC
>JAEUNV010000525.1 GCA_016790385.1 Zoogloea sp. | reverse complement strand
CCGGCAAAACGCACCCAGATGATGATCAGCAGGCTGATGTGCAGGGAGGGGGCCTGGTTGTAAGGCAGATCGAAGCCGGCCAGGGCGTCGAAGAGCTGACCGAAGAGGCCGTCAGCATCCGGTCGGGGGAAGCTGAAGCGCAGGGGAAAGGCCAGGAAGCAGGCCACCGACAGGAGTTGGGCGGTGAGCAGGCGCAGGGCGTGGCGATCGACCTGCAAGGCGCTGCGGCACAGCAGGAAGGACAGGCCGTAGAACAGATCGATGGACCAGTAGGGCAGGATGGTCCAGGGGACAAAGGGAATATGCCTTTCCCATTCGTAGACCAGGGTGTTGCTGACCTGCCAGCGCGCCGCCATGGTGTTGGCGAATCCATAGCTCAGGAAGAAGAAGGGCCCGAGAAAGAGCAGCCAGCCGATGCTCCGCGACCACAAAATGCCGGGCGCCGGTGCAGTCGCGGTGTTCATGGCACGCGCCGCCGGGCCAGGGACACGGTGAAGATGCCCCATTCGTCGATGCGTTGTTCGAGCTTGTCGAAGCCGGCCGCATCCACCAGCTGGTCCATCTCGGCCTGGCTGCGCCGGCGCATCACCCAGGCTTCGCCGCCCCGGTGGCTGGTGAGGGCGCGGGCGATGAGTTCCAGCTGGGGGTGCCAGGGCTGGCCGGTGTACAGCAGCAGGCCGCCGGGCTCGATGGCGTCGGCCATGCCGGCCAGGGAGCGGCTCACCATGGCGTTGTCGGGGAAGAGTTCGTACAGGCCGGAGACGATGCCGATGGTGGGGCGGGGGGAGACGCCGGCCACCGAGGCCTGGTCGAAGGCGTCTCCCTTCTCGAAACGGGCGATGGCTTCCAGGCCCTTCTCGCGGATCAGGGCGGCGCCGTCGCGTACGTTGATGTCGCTGTAGTCGCGCAACAGGATGGACTCGGGGCGGCGCGGGGCTTCGCTCAGGGCTTCGAGCACGTAGCGCCCGTGACCGGCGGCGATGTCCAGCACCCGCAGGGGGCGGCCCTCGGTATGCAGACGGCCCAGGGCCAGGCGCAGGAGTTCCTCCAGGTGGCGCTTGCGTTGTCGGATGCCGCGCCAGCCGATGGCATTGAGGTAGTTGCGGTCGATGGCGCGGCCGAGGGGGCCGCTCCCGGTGGGGGTGTTGCGATAGACGTAGTCGAGCGTGCTGCCCGAGTCGAAGCCCGTGCGATGGCCCAGGGCGACGCCTGCCGAGAGGCGGCCGCCAAGCTTCATGCTGGCCCGGTAGGCGGCCCAGTAGAGGCCGCGGGGGCTGAGTGGATGGAGGGGCCGGGCGAGGGCCGCGGATTCGTCCCGGGTGGCACCGTGGCGGTCGGCATCCAGCAGGCTCATCGGCGCGGCGGGGTGATCGAACTGGCGCAGGATGAAAGCCCGGGCCTTGTCGGTGGCAAGCTTGCGGTCCTGTTCGCCAAGGGTGTCGTGGTAGAAGCCGTCGAGGACGTGCTTTTCCTTTACCGTCGCGCCGAGATTGTCAAAGAAGCGGTGCTGGGGGCCGTGATGGACCACCCAGTCGGCGCCGGAGATGAGCAG
The DNA here is from genome assembly GCA_016790385.1 of Zoogloea sp. Classification (GTDB taxonomy): domain Bacteria; phylum Pseudomonadota; class Gammaproteobacteria; order Burkholderiales; family Rhodocyclaceae; genus Zoogloea. The sequence continues at coordinate 184 of JAEUNV010000525.1, read as the reverse complement.
CTGGGTGGGCAGGGTGATGGCCTGGGCGTCGGCGACGACCCGCTCGGCGGCTTCGTACAGGCCGAGCAGGATGTTCACCGAGATGGCCCGGGCGATCAGCGGGTCCTTGTCGTAGCTGGTCTGGCGGGCTGGGTCGTGGGTCAGGAATTTTGCTTTGACGTAGCTGTTCACGAAGAAATTGCCG
>JAEUNV010000497.1 GCA_016790385.1 Zoogloea sp. | reverse complement strand
GACTACGACAGCGACTTCAACCACGCCCAGCCCGGTGCCCGCCCACTGCCGGCCATCCAGGGCCTGCGCCCCGAGGCGCCGGTGATCTACGTCGGCACCTTCAGCAAGCTGCTCTATCCGGGGCTGCGCATCGCCTACATGGTGGTGCCGCGCTGGGCCGCCAGCGGGATGGGGGAGGGAATCCGCAAACTGTACCGGGGTGGCCAGGCCGTTGAGCAGCGGGCCCTCGCCCGGCTGCTGGAGGGCGGGCAGCTGACCCGCCACCTGCGGCGCATGGCGCCGGTGTACCGCGAGCGCCAGGCGGTGCTGCGGGCGGCATTGCAGGCGGGGTTCGGCGCGGGATGCGCTGTTATTGGCGGGCAGGCCGGCCTGCACCTGGTGCTGCGGCTGCCGGCCTCCCTGCCCGACACAGCTCTGGCCGAGGCCGCGCTGGCGCAAGGCCTCGCACCCCGCCCCCTGAGCGCCTACTACGTGGGCGCCACGCCAGGTAACGGGCTGGTGCTGGGCTACGGCCTGACCGGGGTGGCGCGCATTCCGGAGCTGGTGAAACGTCTGGCGGGCGTTGCGGAGACGATCCCGAAGGCAGGGAGTGTCTCAGCCTGAGACGGGAGCCGGCACAGGCCTGCCGTGCCGGAATCCCGCTCTCACCCCAAGCACGTCGACTTACCTCGACAGCAGGCCGGCCTCTCTCCGCGATACCGCGGCGCCGGCGACGGGAGGCGTTGGGCAGCCCGCCGCAGGGCCTGGTCTGGGCGACGGATGGGGCGTGAGTGAATCGTCTGCGCGGCCCGACTTGATGGCGGGCGCCGATGCTTGCGGCCGCGCAGATCTTTCTCAGCGCGCCTTCCAGAAGATGTAGTCGGCCTGGTAGGCCACGGTCTCGCGCTTGCCCCGGGTGCCGGCGCTGCATTCCGAGGCCGGGGCCACGCCGCCTTGCAGGGCCACCCGCTGGATGTGGGTGACGCCGCTCAGGGCGCCCTGGCCCATGGCCGGGTTGGCCTTGACGAGCTGGTAGGGCAGATTGCCGGCGCCGGCGGGGGCCACGGCCAGCTGGGTGCCGGTGAGGCGCGAGCCATCGTTGGACTCCCAGGTGGCGGGCGGGCCGTAGTAGCTGCCCACCGCCCGGCCGCTGCGGTCTTTCAGCACTGCCTTGGGGCCGACGAAGACCCATTCGGTCTGGCCGGGGGTGTTGGCCTTGTCACGGCATTCGTAGGTGATGTCGCCGCTGCCGACGGTCTCCCAGGCCACCGCGTGTCCGGCGGGCACGCGGATGCTTTCGGGGAGGGTGTCCTGGCTGTAGGTGCTGCCCATGGGCATGCTGGTGCAGGCGCCGAGGGCCAGGGCGGATACGAGGGTGGCAAGGGTGGTTTTCATTGTCTGTGCTCCGTGGGTTTGGGGCTGGATGGGGCTTCTTGTGGGCAGTGCGCAGGGCGCTGCTATCTCCACTACTCACGGCGCAGCCATCTGGATGCACATTTTTGAAAATATTTTTTTGATCGGGGCTGCCCGGCCGGCGGGTCAGCCCCTGCCGGGTTTGGGGGATGTGGCCCGGAGAATTGGGTGATTTGCCCCTATTTTTGTAAGGATTTGTGCCAAGCCTTTGAATCGAAAGGCAGGTCAGAACTGGCACGGGGGCTGCGTTGAAGGAAACATGCTCCCGTTCAGCCCCCCCATTCACGCAGCCTGCCCCTATCTGCCCGCCCACGGCAGCTTTCCCCAAACCCCACCCGGGTGGCGCCATCCGTGGCCCATCGTTGTGGCGCACTGCGCTGACGCCGTGCTCCATCGGGCGCTCGGATCGTGAAGCCGTTGGGTGATTTGCCCCAGCATGCTATGGTCCGCCGGCACACGGAGGTGCCCATGCAAGCCGCGGAAGACTGCAAGCCTTTCAACCTGCTGCGCTGGTTTGCGTGGCTCAGCCCGGTGGTCATCATCGCCATTGCCGTGGTCAACGGCTGGCTGATCTCGAGCTTTCTCAACAGCCACCTGTTCCAGCGCGAGGCCAGCGTCAGCCGGGATTTCGTGCACAACATCCTGGTGGCAGACGGCTCCCTGGAGTTTCTGGCCCGGCCGGACGACCCGGTGCTGCGTGAGCGTTTTGCCAACACCGTGCCGCACCTGGGGCAGATGCGCGACGTGTTGCGGGCCAATGTGTTCGGCGCCAACCGCACCATCCTGTGGTCCACCGACCCGTCCCTGATCGGGCGCCATTTCGAGGACAACGACGAGCTTGACGAGGCGATGGGCGGGCAGCTGGTGGTGCACGCCGGGCAGATCGTCGAGGGGCACGAG
>JAEUNV010000470.1 GCA_016790385.1 Zoogloea sp. | reverse complement strand
GAAACAGGATAAACAACTTCCTCGAGCCTGGTAGCCTCGTTTTCCCGGGAAATCAGCAGTTTTGTTAACTTATGTCACAACCAGAAGATGCCCTTTGCGGCTGGCCACCCCGGCCCGCTCCAGCTCGCCCACCAGCCAGGTGGCCAGGGCATCGGGGCTCAGGCCGAGGAAGCGGCGGTTGGCCTCCCGATAGAGGTGCACCTCGTCCAGGTAGGCAGGCAGCGCATCGAGATCGATGCTCCGCTGCTCCAGCAGCATGAAGGTGAAGCACGCGCGGATGGCGTTGCGGGCCATCCGCGCGCCGTCCTGCTCGAAGGCCTGCAGGCGCGCGAAGGCGGCACGCAGGGCGTCATCCACCTCGACGAAGGGCGCCCCATGGCCGGGGATCACCACGTCCACCGGCAGGCGGGCGATGGCTTCGAGGGTTTCCCGCACGGCGGCAATGCCACCGCCCGCACCGATGACCTCGGCGAAGAGGATGCCGAAGCCGTCCCGCCACAGGGCGTCACCGGAGATCAGCAGGCGGGCGTCAGGGGCGTGGAAGACCAGCGCATCCATGTCGTGCCCGGGCGCCGGCAAAGCCTGCCAATCCAGCCCGCCCATGACCAGACCTTCGCCGGGGGCCAGCGTGAAGTCGGCCTGGAAGGGCTCACCCTGTTGGGCCGCAACGCTCAGCAGCAGGGCTTCCTCGTCCCAGCGCGCCACCGCGCCAGCCATGCCCTCGGGCACGCCGATCCGGCAGTCAAAGGCGCGCTGCACGGCCGCGTTGCAACCGATGTGATCGGAATGGGAGTGGGTGTTGATGAGCCGGGCCAGACGCCGTCCGCCGAGCACCTCGCCCACCAGCGCGACGGTCTGGGCCGCGTGGGTCACATAGCCGCTGTCCACCAGGGTGGCTTCGGGCCCGTCGAACAGCAGCACATTGTTGGCCGACAACCAGCCCCGCTCGATGACCTGGATGCCGGGTGGCAGGCTCACGGCTCCATGCACACTCATGGGCCCGGCCTCAATCCGAAGACTCGACCTGTTCGCCGGGCAGGGGATGGATGCTGTCCATTCCCGTGTCGGCATCCTCGCTGCCCGCCGAGTCCGTCTCGCCAAAAATGACCTCGGCGCTGCGGCCACAGCCGATGCAGTAGCCGTCCTCGATCTCGCAGATGCCGATGCAGGGGTTATCGTCGCTCATCGCCAGCCCTCAATCCCGCACGCACTCGCCGCGCAGGTCCGGTTCGACGAGATCGGCAGCGGCCCGGCGCGCGGCCACCTCACCCAGGATGGCCTGCTTGCGGGCGTCGCTGGCACGGCTCCATTCGGTGATTTCGGGGATGCTGCGATAACAGCCTTCACAGTAGCCGCTGGCCTGGTTCATGTGGCAGACGTTGATGCACGGGGACGGGATGCTCATGGGGGACTCTTGGGGAAAACATGCCCGCCGCTACGTGGCGGCAGGTCGTGAATGGAAATACCTTGATCTGCTTATCGCAGAGCGCGGCCCCTATGGCAAGGGCCGGGCCTGGCGGGGGGCAAACAGACGGCGCACGAAACGCCACAGCACCACGATCAGCAGCACGGCAAGAACGCAGAAGACGGCCAGGGCGGCCAGGAAGAGCAGGGGCTGATGGATCAGCGTCCACACTCCGCCGGCAAACAGCACGTCTTCCCCCAGGGAGGCGACGACGTTGCTGACCGGCTCGGGCGAGGTGTTGATGGCGGCCCGGGCGCCGGCCTTGGCCAGGTGGGTGCCGGCCGCCAGGGTACCGCCGAGCAGGCCCATGGCGAGCTGCAGGGCGCCCCCCTGGTCGCCCATCACCGCGGCCGCAAGCGCCGCCCCGGCCGGGATGCGGATGAAGGTGTGCACGGCATCCCAGATGGAGTCCAGCCAGGGCAGCTTGTCGGCAAAGAACTCCACCAGCAGGAGCACACCCGACACCCCGAGGACCAGAGGATGGGCCAGCATGCCCAGCCCGCCGGGCAATTGCACACCGGCAAAACGCTCCAGGGCACCGAGCACGAATACCAGGGCATACAGACGCAGCCCGCTGGCCCACCCCAGCCCCGCCGCCAGCGCAGCCAGGGAAGCCAGATCCACCGGCACGTCGCGCCAGTCGAGGAGCGGCTTGACGCTTTCGGCCAGGGCGTGCAGATCGGAGCTGGCGAGGTCCATGGGCTCAGGCCTTCAGGTATTGCGCGTGGTGGGCCAGATGATCCGCCATGAAGGTGGAGATGAAATAGTAGCCGTGGTCATAACCCTCATGACGGCGCAGGGTAAGGGGCTGCCCGTCGGCACACACCTGTTCGAAGCGGTCGGGGTTGAGCTGGGTGGGCAGAAATTGGTCGGCCAGGCCCTGATCGATCAGGATGGGCGGGCAACGCCGGCCGTCCTCCACCAGGGTGCTGGCATCGTGCTCGCGCCACACCTGACGGTCTGCACCCAGGTAGCCGCCAAACGCCTTTTCACCCCACGGGCACAGGCTGGGCGCGGCAATCGGCGCAAAGGCCGATACCGAGCGGTACACGTCCGGGTGCCGCAGGGCCAGGGTCAGGGCACCGTGCCCACCCATGGAGTGGCCGAAGATGCCACAGCGCGCCGGATCGGCAGGGAAGCGGCTCGCCACCAGCTGGCGCAGCTCACCGGTAATGTAGCTCTCCATGCGCCAGTGGCGAGCCCAGGGCTCGCGCAGCGCGTCCAGGTAAAAGCCGGCGCCCACGCCGAAGTCCCAGTTCTCTGCCTCACCAGGCACATTGGCGCCGCGGGGGCTGGTGTCGGGCGCTACCAGCATCAGGCCCAACTGGGCAGCAATCCGCTGGGCGCCGGCCTTGATCGGGAAGGTCTCTTCCGTGCAAGTCAGCCCGGCCAGATAGAACAGCACCGGCACCGGGCCAGCTGCCGCCTGGGGCGGCACGAACACCGCAAACTTCATCGGCAGGCCGATGGCCCGCGATTCGTGGCGGTAAAAGCCCTGCCGCCCACCGAAGCAGACGTGCTCGGAGAGGGTCTCGAAGCCGGTGTCGTCCATCTCAATACACCACCACCGAGCGGATCGATTCACCCTTCTTCATCAGATCGAAACCGTCATTGATCTGATCGAGGGTGAGCGTGTGGGTGATCAGGTCGTCGATGTTGAGCTTGCCTTCCATGTACCAGTCCACGATCTTCGGCACATCGGTGCGGCCACGCGCACCACCGAAGGCAGAACCCTTCCACACCCGGCCGGTGACCAGCTGGAAGGGTCGCGTGGAGATTTCGGCACCGGCCTCGGCCACACCGATGATCACCGACTGGCCCCAGCCCTTGTGGGTGCACTCCAGCGCCTGACGCATCACCTTGGTGTTGCCGATGCACTCGAAACTGTAGTCAGCCCCACCGTCGGTCAGCTGAATGATGTGATCGACCACGTTCTCCACCTCATTCGGGTTGATGAAGTGGGTCATGCCAAACTTGCGGGCCATGGCTTCACGGCCGGGGTTGAGGTCGACGCCGATGATCTTGTCGGCCCCCACCATCCTGGCGGCCTGGATCACGTTGAGGCCGATGCCACCCAGGCCGAACACCACCACATTGGCTCCGGCTTCCACCTTGGCGGTGAACAGCACGGCGCCCACGCCCGTGGTCACGCCACAACCGATGTAGCAGACCTTGTCGAAGGGCGCGTCATTGCGGATCTTGGCCAGGGCAATCTCGGGCACCACAATGTAGTTGGAGAAGGTGGAGGTACCCATGTAGTGCAGGATGGGCTTGCCATCCAGGCTGAAGCGGCTGGTGGCATCCGGCATCAGACCGCGGCCCTGGGTGCTGCGAATCTTCTGGCACAGGTTGGTCTTCCGCGACAGGCAGAACTTGCACTCGCGGCATTCGGGCGTATAGAGGGGGATCACATGATCACCCGCCCGCAGAGACTTCACCTCCGGCCCCACATCGACAACAACCCCGGCCCCCTCGTGGCCAAGAATTGCCGGGAACAGGCCTTCCGGATCGGCCCCGGAGAGGGTGTAGTAGTCGGTATGGCAGATTCCGGTAGCCTTGACCTCCACCAACACCTCGCCGGCCTTGGGGCCTTCAAGCTCGACGGTTTCAACGGACAGGGGTGCTCCGGCTTTCCAGGCAACTGCGGCACGGGTCTTCACGGGTGTTTCTCCTTGGGGGTATCGGTTGTTACAGCTGTCGCTCGTCGCGGATGCGCTTACCGACGGCAGGTGGGTGGTAGGCCGCCATGGCGCGCAGCAGTGCGACCACGTTGTCCTCCACCAGCAGCAGGCCGCGGTTCTCGGCCTTCATGAAACCCTCGCCCACTCCGCGATCCATCAACTGGATGAGAGGTTGGTAATAGGCTTCGACATTCAGCAAGGCCGTCGGCTTGTTGTGAAAGCCAAGCTGCGCCCAGGTAAGGATCTCGAACAGTTCTTCAAAGGTGCCCAGGCCACCGGGCAAGGCGATGAAGCCATCTGCCAGTTCGGCCATGCGGGCCTTACGGGTGTGCATCGAGTCAACCACCTCGAGTCGGCTCAAGCCCTCGTGCCCCACCTCCCATTCCATCAGGGCGCGGGGTATCACCCCAACCACCTTGCCTCCGGCAGCCAGACAGGCGTCGGCGACAACCCCCATCAGGCCGACATTGCCGCCGCCATACACCAGCTCCAAGCCGCGCTCGGCGAGGGTCTTGCCAAGAAGTTCCGCCGCAGCCCTGTAGGCAGGCCTCACCCCAGGGCGCGAGCCGCAGAAGACGCAGATACTGCGCATGTCAGAAAGGCCCCTTGGCCAGCCAGCGTTCGAGCTGGGGCAGGCGGTCGTTACCCCAGAAACCTTCGCCTTCAACAATGAAGAAAGGCGAACCAAACACGCCCCGGGCCTCGGCCAGGTCGATCTCGGCCTTGAGGCGAGCCTTGGTGGCCGAATCGGAGAAGGCGGCGGACACGTCGTCCCGATCAAGTTTGAGGCTTTCGGCAATCTCCAGCAGGACGGCGGTTTCGGCGATATTCCGACCTTCGACGAAATAGGCGCGGAACACGGCATGGGCAAAGCTGCGGGCCTCGTCCGGATTACGGTCGCTGAGCCATTGGAAGGCGCGGGCGGCGTGCTCGGTATGGACCGGATAAGGCGCCGGGGCCTTGTAGGGGATGCCGAAATAGGCGGCCGAGCGCTCGACGTCACGCTTGACGTACTCGGTGCGCATCAGGGCCGTGGGAATCTTCATGCCGCCCTGGGGCTGAAACTGGGCATCCAGCACAATGGCATGCCACATCACGGCACGACCATGCTTTGCGCCAAGCGCGTCGATCTGCTCGGAAGCCAGGTAGCCGTATGGGGAGGAAAAATCGAAGTAGAAATCGATGGGTGCAGACATGGGGTCTCCGGAAAGCACGGGGGTCGGAAATGCTCAGCGGGCATTATCCCAGTGTTGCCCACCTGGGGTGGCGGACAACACTGGGGGTCAGAAGCCCCCCTCGGCCAGCCAGCGCTCCAATTGGGGAAGTCGATCGGCCCCCCAAAACGCCTCGCCATCGACAAAGACGAAAGGCGACCCGAAAACCCCGCGTGACAGGCCAAGCTCCACCTCCGCCGCCAGACGGGCCTTGATCTCGGTGCCCGTCAGTACCACGGCAAGTTCGTCACGGTCGACACCCTGCTTGGCGGCAAGATCAAGCACGACCGCGAGGTCCGAGATATTCACGTCATCAACGAAGTAAGCCCGGTACGCCGCCAGGCCAAAGGCCTTGGCGCGCGCCGGATTGCGATCGTTGAGCCAAAGGAAGGCGCGCGCCGCATGCTGGGTGGGGATGGGAAAGGTGCCGGGCTGCCGGAAGGGCAGACCGAAGTAGCGCGCCGAACGCTCGATGTCGTGCAGGGAGTAGGCGCCCTTCAGGGGAATCGTTGGCAGGGGCGCCAGACCAGTGACCTTGAAGGTGACCCCGAGCAGAAACGGATGCCAATGCACCGCGCGCCCATAGCGCGCCGCCAGGGCATCGATCTTCTCGGCGGCAAAGTAGCCGTAGGGCGAGGAAAAGTCGAAGTAAAAGTCGATGGGTGCGGCTGGCTGCCGGGTGTCGTCGGTCATGGCGTAGTCCTCCGTTTCAGGCCTCCCTGGGCCACAGGATCATCTGGGTGCAGCGGAACAGGGCAAGACGCCGGCCGTCGCCACCACTTACTTCCGCGTCCCATACCTGGGTGCTGCGGCCCAGGTGCACAGCCCGGGCCTCGCAACGCAATTCGCCTTCGGTCTGAGTGCCAAAAAAATTGCTCTTCAGTTCGACGGTGGTGAAGCTTCGGGCGCCCGCTGGCAGATGGGCAACCGTGGCATAGCCGGCACTGGTATCCGCCAGGGCAATGACCGTGGCAGCGTGAAGAAAGCCGTTGGGTGCGAGCATTTCGGGACGGATCGTCAAGCGCGACAGGAGCCGCCCTGGCGCGAGTTCGAGCGCCTCAAAGCCGAACCATCCTGGCAGATGCCCCTGCCCGCGGGCATTGAGGCCATCGAGGGTGACATCCGCGCGCAAGGCCGGTTCCGCCGGGCCATGCGCGCCACGATCCATGGAATTCACGCTTCGAGAGTCTCGAGGGCGGCGAAATAACGGGGCATGAGATCCTCACGACGGCTCACGTTGATACCGAGGTCACGGATCAGGCCATCCTTCAACCCATATACCCAGCCATGCACGGTGAGACGCTGCCCCCGCTTCCAGGCATCCTGGACGACAACGGTCTGGCACACATTTACCACCTGCTCCAGGGCATTCAACTCGCAGAGGCGGTCATGCCGCATGTCGGGTGGCAGCAGATCAACCCGGTCGAGGTGCTTCACGTGGACGTCCTGCACATGGCGCAGCCACAGGTCGACCAGCCCGACCCGGTCACGCCCGAGGGCCGCCTTCACGCCACCGCAACCGTAGTGGCCAACCACCATGATGTGCTTGACCTTCAGCACATCCACCGCGAACTGGATGACCGACAGGCAGTTGAGATCCGTGTGCACTACCACGTTGGCCACATTGCGATGCACGAAGACCTCACCCGGCAGCAGCCCGATGATCTCGTTGGCCGGCACCCGGGAGTCGGAGCAGCCGATCCACAGGTATTCGGGGTTCTGCAAGGTGGACAGCTTTTCGAAAAACCCCGGATCCACCTGACGCATCTTGCGCGACCACGCCAGGTTGTAGTCGAAGAGATGGAAGAGGTTCTCGTTCTTGATCTCGGATTCCGACCAGTTTTCCAGGTCGAGGGCGAGGAACATCGTGCCCTCGACTGGCGTCGGGTAATAGGCCGGCGCCTCCTTGAAACCCAGCTCCCGGTAGAGCTTCACGGCAATGCGCATGGCCGGCAGGGTATCCAGCATGACCTTGCGGTAGCCAAGACTCTTGGCGGCCTTGATTGCGGCCAGCGCAAGTTCGCGGCCAACACCGTTCCCCCGCGACTCCGGCTCGACGTAAAGGCGTTTCATCTCGCAGACGCCTTCGGTGGCTGCCCGGATACCGATACAGCCGGCAGGCCGCCCATCCAGCTCGGCAAAAAAGAGGCGCCCGGTAGGAGGTGAATAGGCCCCGGGCAGAGAGGCCATTTCCTCGGCAAAGTTCTGATAGCCCAGATCGACACCCAGCCAGCCCGCGTAGTTGCGGAAAAACTGCCGGACGTGCTCGATCTCGGCGCGGTCATCTTCGCCCAGGATGCGGAGGGTTACGGCCATCGGTCACTCATCCTTGAAGTTGAGACAGCTCGACAAGATACCCTGCCGCGCCTTACGTTTCATCATTGGCGTGCGTATCGCACACACCTGCCGGGTGAGCTCCCACGAATTTTGCAATGCCCGCACATGGTGTCCGTTGATCGGCCCGGTTCGCCATCCGGGCACGCTCCAGTCGGATCATCTCACCACGCCCCCGACACAGGCCGAGAACAGAAGGCGGCCTCAAACAAGACACCTTCCACGATCAAATTTTACGTTTACGTAAGCGTAATTTACGTGGTAAAAATCAACTGCTCTCTCGCAGTCGGGCGGCAAGTTCCGCGCGGGCCACAGCGGCGCCTTCGGGGTTCTCGGCCAGGAGTTCCTGGCATTGTTTTTCGAGCATGCCGATCTCGCCGAGGACGGCCACAATGTCTTCGCGCTGCTGCTCAATGACCCGTCGACGCTCGTCCAGCACGAGAAGAAAACGGCGCAGTTGCGGTGCCGAATTGCGCACACCATCGTACATGCCGAGCAGCTCGCCGATCTCGGCAAGGGACAGGCCCAGCCGTTTGCCCCGCAGGATGAGGCGCAGCCGAGTTCGATCACGCTTGGCATAGATGCGGTTGCGTCCGGCACGGGTCGGGGCCAGAAGCCCTTCGTCCTCGTAGAAGCGGATGGCCCGTGGCGTGATGCCGAATTCACGGGCAAGTTCGGTAATGGTGTAGGTTTCTTCCTGGCTCATGGGTCCGGCGCAGAACGTGATGCGAAGGGAACGCGGGCCAGTAAATCAGATTTCGCAGCCACGGGCAACGCGGCCGAGCGAGACGGTCATCAGGAAAAACAGGAGAACGCAGCCATGCCCCCGACACTCGACTACCCTTTCGACACCCTCCCGCCAGGCGGAGAAACCCGTGAAGTCGCCCCCGGCGTGCACTGGATCCGGATGCCACTGCCGTTTGCCCTCGACCACATCAATTTGTGGCTGATCGAGGATGGCGAAGGCGTCGTGATCGTTGATACCGGCTACGGTCTTGAAGCGACCCAGGATGCCTGGAATACCATTCTCACCCGACTAGGCCGGCCGGTGACGCGGATTATCGTTACCCACTGCCACCCTGATCACCTGGGCCTGGCTCAATGGCTCGCCGAAAAAACCGGCGCCCCGATCACCATGACCCTGGGTGAGTTCCTTGGTGGGCATGCCCTGTGGCACCCGCTTCCGGGCTACAACGCAACGGACATGGTCGCCCAGTTTCGCCAGCACGGCCTCGACGAGGCACGCTGCGACGCGCTCGCCCGCCGTGGCAACGCCTACAAGCGCGGCGTCCCGTCACTGCCCTCCAGCTACGACCGGGTGATCGACGGCGACGTGCTGAAGATCGGTGGCCACGACTGGAAAGTGATCGTGGGCTACGGCCACTCACCCGAGCACATGTCCCTGCATTGCGAGTCCGCCGGCATACTGATTTCCGGCGACATGCTGCTGCCCCGCATTTCCACCAACGTAAGCGTTTTCGCCGCAACCCCGGATGACGATCCACTGGGACGTTTCCTCGAATCGATCCGAGGTTTCAAGCAGTTGCCCGCGGCCACGCTCGTGCTACCATCCCACGGGAGCCCGTTCCGAAACATTGGTGTGCGCGTGGATCAGCTCGCCGAGCACCACGCCGACCGCTGCGCGGAACTTCTCGCTGCCTGTGCCGTGCCCCACTGCGCGGGGGAGCTTCTTGCAACCCTTTTCCCCCGGGAACTGGACACGCATCAGGTCATGTTTGCCATGGGAGAAGCCATCGCCCATCTGAACCATCTCGCGCGCAAGAATGAGGTGTGTCGTTCAGTGGGAAGCGATGGGATCGTCCGTTTCATCAAGAGCCATCAATAAAGG
>JAEUNV010000449.1 GCA_016790385.1 Zoogloea sp. | reverse complement strand
AGCCGCCATGGACGCCGATGTGGTGGTGGTCAATCACCACCTGTTCTTTGCCGACGTGATGCTCCGCGACGAAGGCATGGGAGAACTGCTGCCCTCCTGCAACGCGGTCATCTTCGACGAGGCCCACCAGCTCCCCGAGACCGCCAGCCTGTTCTTCGGTGAAAGCGTGTCCACCTCCCAGCTCCTGGAGCTGGCCCGGGACACCCGCTCCGAAACCGTTTCCGCCGCCCGGGACTGCCTCGATCTCATCGAGGCTACCCGCAAGCTCGAAAAGTCCGCCCGCGATCTGCGCCTGAGCATCAATGCCGAAAATGCCCGCTTTGGCGCGGCCCAGCTCGAAGACAACAAGCCCTTCCATGAAGCGCTTGACGCCCTGGATGCCGAACTGGGTAGTTTTTGCGCCATGCTCGAAACCCAGGCCGAGCGCTCGGAGGGCTTGGCCAACTGTCTGCGGCGCACCCAGGAGTTGCAGCAGATCCTGGCCCGCTGGCAGAACCCGGAGGGGACGGACTGGGTTCGCTGGGTAGAGGTCTTCAGCCAGTCCCTGGCCCTGCACGCCACTCCCCTGTCCATCGCCAGCATCTTCAAGCGCCAGATGGACGGGCATCCCCGGGCGTGGGTATTCACCTCGGCCACCCTCGCCGTCGGCCGTGATTTTGGCCACTACTGCCATGAGCTGGGCTTGCACTGGGTCGAGCCGCCTATCGAAACGGCGGTCTGGGGCAGCCCCTTCAACTACCCGCAGCAGGCTGTGCTGTATGCCCCTCAGAACATGCCCGAGCCCAACAGCCCGGCGTATCCCGATGCGGTGGCGGCGGTGGCCTTTCCCCTGATCCGGGCGGCCCAGGGTCGCGCCTTCGTGCTATGCACCTCCCTGCGGGCCATGCGGCGCATTCACGAAGTCATCGCCGACCAGCTCGCGCGGGAGAAGCTCAAGCTGCCCCTGCTCATTCAGGGGGAAGGTTCGCGCACCGAGCTGCTTGATCGCTTTCGGCGCCTGGGCAATGCCGTCCTGGTGGCCAGCCAGAGCTTCTGGGAGGGTGTTGATGTGCCCGGCGACGCCCTGTCGGTTGTGATCATCGACAAGCTGCCGTTCGCCCCGCCCGACGACCCCGTACTGGCCGCGCGCATTGAGCACATGCAGAAATCCGGCCGCAACCCTTTCATGGAATACCAGCTCCCCCGCGCCGTCATCAACGTCAAGCAGGGCGCCGGCCGGCTCATCCGCACCGAGCAGGACAAGGGCGTGCTGGCCATCTGCGATCCGCGCATGCTCACCAAGCCCTACGGCAAGCGGGTCTGGCAAAGCCTCCCGCCCATGCGCCGGAGCAAGGTGGAGGCGGAGGTGGTGGCCTTTCTCGAGCAGCTGCCACCGCCGGCAAGCCAGGGCTGAAGAAGGGTCACGGGCACCAGTCCTTGACGCACGTCCATGGACGAAGCGACACCGCGCGCTACAATCGAGCGCCTTCGCTATGGAGACCCTCGTGCCCGCCAAATCCGCCAACCCGTCCCCCGATGCGCTCTCAGGGATTGTGAAGGCCCTGACTTCCGGCGACTGTACAGGCACTGCCGAGGCCCTCAATGCGGGTTGCCAGTGCGTGTCCCTTGACCGCCAGGCATTGCTCAACGCCCTTGCCCGCGATCCGCGGGATGGCGCCTTGCAGTCCTTGCTGGCCGAGTCCCGGCCGCATCTGTTTGCCGACTCCATGGCCTTCGTCTCGGCGTGTCATGTGGAGGCCATGGCGGCAGTGGTCGCGGCAATCGAACGTGTCGTGGCGCTGCCGGCGTGGCAAGAGACCGTGCTTGGCTGGGCACCCCCGATTGCGCGTCGGACGACGGCCGCCGCGGGCGTATTTCTGGGTTACGACTTTCACCTGGGGGAGGGTGGCCCGAGGCTCATCGAGATCAACACCAACGCGGGCGGCGCCCTGCTCAATGCCATTCTCGGCCGCGCCCAGCGCGCCTGTTGCCCCGAGGTGGCCGAGGTGATGGACGCGCTGCCCGACGGCACCACAGACCTGGAAGCCCGGTTTGTGAACATGTTCCGCAGCGAGTGGCGGCTGGAGCGGGGAAGCCTGCCGCTGCGCCGCATCGCCATCGTTGACGAA
>JAEUNV010000435.1 GCA_016790385.1 Zoogloea sp. | reverse complement strand
CTGCGGTTGCCCGGTCCAGTTCTCCGGAACATGGCGCAGTCGCGCCTTGATGCGCCGGGCGAGCTGCTTGAAGCCTGCGTCGTCCTTTTTACCGTTGTCCAGCACCTGGGCGGCGTCGGGCAGGCGGCATTCGATCCGGCGTTGCTCGATCCAGTCGATGAGTTCGTGGCTGGAGCGCAGGGGTGTATCGTCGCGGGCCGGGTTGCCCTGAAGCTTGAGCTGGAAGGCCGGGTCACCGTAGGCCTGATAGGCGCCCCAGGTGTTGTGGCCGCTGTGGGCTTCGTAACATGCGCGCCGGGCCTCGGAAATCGCCTTGCCAAAGCTGGCGCCTTGCTCGGCCATCTGCTCGAAGAAGGTCTCGATGAAGGTGCGCGCCGCTGCGTCGTTCACCTCCCAACCGGCGGCCACCACGCAGCGCACGCCGATGTCGATGAGTTCCCGCGCCAGACTGGCGGCAAGTCGCCCGCCCCCCGTGCCGATCTTGCCCAGTTCGCAGCAGTTGAGGAAAACGAGGTCGGGAACACTCTCCATCTGGCCGATCTCGGCGGCGGTGAGGAGCAGGCCGTTGGAGAGTACAACGCCGCTGCGATGGCTGCCGTCGGCGGCTTGGCGTGCGTGGATGCCGTGGGCGGAGATCATCAGCAGACGGTAGGGCCGGGCGTAGAGGCGGGTGAAGATGTCCGTGGCCTGGGAGTCGGGAGGGGCCTCGATGACGTTGTAGCCTGCATCCGAAAGCACCCGACTGACCGTCATGCCTTCTGCCACGGCGCCGGGCAGGGGCACCAGGCAGTCCGCTTCGGGCTTGCCGTCGGCGCCGATACGGGGTTTCCAGTCGGCGCCGCCAAATTGGGCATGGAAGCCCTCGGTGGACGGCTCGGAGATCACGTAGGCGGACAGGGTATCGGTGCGGACCACCTGGTGGCGGAAGCGGGTGGTGATGAACTGGCGCACCACCTGGGTCTGGAGCACCATCGGACTGCCATCGACTTCCAGCATCTCCCAGGGCAGGTTGGCGGTGGTCTCATCTACCATCAGCAGCAGGTTGCCGGCCTGGCGGGCGGCGGCCTTGAAATCCAGCGGTACCAGCAGCTGGAACAGGGTGGCGCCAAAATCCAGACCCTTTGAGTAGAGGGTCGGGCTGCGGCTCTTGAGACGATCGTCGCACAGCTTTTCCACTAGACCGGGCTGGCGGATCTGCACGACGCTCTCGGCGCGGGCCTTGTCGCCCATGTAGACAAACTTGAGACGGGCCGCGTAGCGGACGGTGGGGGAGTCGTCTAGCCAGAACGGTGCGGGTAAGCGGCCATCGCGTACCTTGTCGCCACAGCCGTAGATGCGCAGCAGCTGACGCAGGTTTTCGGGCGGTATCGGTGGCTGGAAGCGCGGCGTGCTGAAGTCCGGGGGGCAGTCGGCTGCATCCTGGTCTGCGTCGGAGACCATCAGACGCGGCCAGTAGTCGGAGAACGGCGATACGCTGAGGCGTTGGCGGACGCCGTCGCCGATGGACAACTCGTCGTCGGTTTCGAGCTGAAAGTTCATCTGTCGCAGTTCGCTCTTCAGGGTCGATCCCAGTTGGCAGACGGCGTGGGCGGCGGAGGTGGCGCTGTCGAGGAAGACTTCGATGAACTGAAGTTCGGAGACCAGGGCGCGACGGGCATTGGAATCCCCATTCGGCGTGCCGTCGCCATTGGCGAAATCCCGATTGGCGAGCAGGACGCCAAGC
>JAEUNV010000432.1 GCA_016790385.1 Zoogloea sp. | reverse complement strand
GGCTTGCCCATGTTACGCGGCCTCCAGTTCTTTCTGTTGTTGCGCGGCCATCTCGGCCAGCGCGCGACGGTATTCGTGCGGCATTACCTTGACGAACTTGGCACGGTAGGTGGACCAGTCGGCAAGGATGGATTTGGCGCGTTCGCTGCCGGTGTAGGTGGCGTGGCGCTCGACCAGCATCTTGAGCAGGGCTTCGTCGGCCATACCCAGGTGGCGCACGTCAACCCGACCATGGGACTCGAGATCGTCACCGGACTCGGAACCCTTGCGGGCTTCGATCTCTTCCTCCACGGGCTCCAGGGCCACCTGGGCCATGTTGCAGCGGGATTCGAAGGTGCCCTCTTCGTCGAGCACATAAGCCACACCGCCGGACATGCCCGCGGCGAAGTTGCGGCCCGTCATGCCGAGCACCACCACCGTACCGCCGGTCATGTACTCGCAACCGTGATCGCCCACGCCCTCCACCACCGTGGTGGCGCCGGAGTTGCGCACGGCGAAACGCTCGCCACCGACACCCGCGAAGTAGGCTTCACCTTCGGTGGCACCGTAAAGCACGGTGTTGCCGATGATGATGTTGCTCGGCGTATCGCCACGGAAACCGGCCGCCGGACGCACGATGATGCGGCCACCGGAGAGGCCCTTGCCCACGTAGTCGTTGCCTTCACCCACCAGCTCAAGGGTCAGGCCGCGGGACAGGAATGCGCCGAAACTCTGGCCAGCAGTACCGTTGAGGCGGATATGCACGGTGTCGTCGGGCAGGCCGGCGTGACCGTACTTGGCCGCGAAACGCCCCGAAAGCATGGCACCGACGGTGCGGTTGATGTTGCGCACGGGGATCTCGAAGGAGACCTTCTCACCGTTTTCGAGGGCCGGCTTGGCCAGTTCGATAAGCTTGTTGTCCAGCGCCTTGCCCAGGTTGTGGTCCTGGGTTTCGGTGTGGATGCGCGGCACATCGGCGGGGACGTTCGGCAGGTGGAAGATGCGGCTGTAGTCCAGACCACGGGCCTTCCAGTGCTCGATGCCGGCCTTCATGTCGAGAAGATCAGCGCGACCGATCAGGTCGTCGAACTTGCGCACGCCCAGTTGCGCCATCAGCTCGCGGACTTCCTCGGCGATGAAGAAGAAGAAGTTGACCACGTGCTCAGGCTGGCCGGAGAAGCGCTTGCGCAGGGTCGGATCCTGCGTGGCGACACCCACCGGACAGGTGTTGAGGTGGCACTTGCGCATCATGATGCAGCCTTCGACCACCAGCGGGGCGGTGGCGAAGCCGAATTCATCCGCACCCAGCAGGGCGCCGATGACCACGTCGCGACCGGTTTTGATCTGGCCATCCACCTGCACACGGATACGGCTGCGCAGGCGGTTGAGAACCAGGGTCTGCTGGGTTTCGGCCAGGCCGAGCTCCCAGGGCGAACCGGCGTGCTTGATGGAAGACCAGGGCGAGGCGCCGGTGCCGCCGTCGTGACCGGCGATCACCACGTGATCGGCCTTGGCCTTGGCCACACCCGCTGCCACCGTGCCGACGCCCACTTCGGACACCAGCTTGACGGAGATGTCCGCCACGGGGTTGGTGTTCTTCAGATCATGGATCAGTTGGGCCAGATCTTCGATGGAGTAGATGTCGTGGTGTGGCGGGGGCGAAATCAGGCCGACACCGGGCACCGAGTGGCGCAGGAAGCCGATGTACTCGGAGACCTTGTGACCAGGCAGCTGACCACCTTCACCAGGCTTGGCGCCCTGGGCCATTTTGATCTGGATCTGGTCGGCATTCACCAGATACTCGGTGGTGACACCGAAACGGCCGGACGCCACCTGCTTGATCGAGGAACGCAGGCTGTCGCCAGCTTGCAGCTCGATGTCACGCTCGATGCGGCCGGCCCCGATGACCTCGGACAGCTTGGTCGGCTCGGAGATGGGGATGAAACGCCTGGGATCCTCGCCGCCTTCGCCGGTGTTCGACCTGCCGCCGATGCGGTTCATGGCGATAGCCAAGGTGGTGTGGGCTTCGGTGGAGATGGAGCCCAGGGACATGGCGCCAGTGGCAAAACGCTTGACGATCTCCTTGGCGGGCTCGACCTCATCCAGCGCCACCGGAGCACCAGCGGGCTTGAGTTCGAACAAGCCACGCAGGGTCATGTGACGCTTGCTTTGATCGTTGATGATCTTGGCGTATTCCTTG
>JAEUNV010000400.1 GCA_016790385.1 Zoogloea sp. | reverse complement strand
CATGCGCTCGGCAATCGCGCTGTTGTTGGGCTCGACGGCCGCGGCAAAGGCCAGATTGGAGAGGGTGTACTCATGGGTGCAATACACCTGGGTGTCGCCCGGAAGCTCGGCGAGCCGCTCCAGGGATGCATGAAGCTGGGCCGGCGTGCCATCGAAGATGCGGCCGCAGCCGGCAGCAAACAAGGTGTCTCCGCAGAACAGCACGGGGGCCGCATAGTAGGCCACATGCCCGGCCGTATGACCGGGAACGTCGATGACCCGGAATTCCCCCCCCGGAACCGACACCACGTCGCCGTCGCCCACCCGCCGGGTGATCGAAGCGATGTTCTCGCGCACCGGGCCGTATACCGGCACCGGGTAGGCCGCCAGCAGGGCGTCGATACCGCCCACATGGTCCGAATGGTGATGGGTGACCAGGATGGCGCCGAGGGTCAGGCCTTCGTCTGCCAGATAGCGCAACACCGGCGCCGCATCGCCCGGATCAACAACCGTGGCGGTGGCCCCATGGCGGAGCAGCCAGATATAGTTATCGCGAAAGGCGGGAAGAGGGATAATCTGCATCCCCTGATTGTAGCCGCTCCCCGATCGTTCGCACCCTGATGTCTCCCTCCGAGTCCTTTCCCGGCCTGCACGCCTGGCTCGATACCCCCCTCGGGCGCTATGTGATGGCCTGGGAGGAAGCCTGCATCGACGCGCGGGTCGCGGACATCTTCGGCTACAACGCAGTACAACTGGGCCTGCCGGAAGCGGACTTCCTGCGCGCCAACCGCATGCCCCTGCGTTTTCGTGCGGGCGCTGGCGAGGTGCAACTGGAAACCGATCTGGAAGCGCTGCCGTTTGCGGCGAACAGCCTTGATCTGGTGGTGCTGCCCCACGTGCTGGAGTTTGCCAGCCATCCTCATCAGGTTTTGCGCGAGGTTGAAAGGGTTCTGGTGGCCGATGGTCACGTCATTATTGCCGGATTCAACCCCTTGAGCCTGTTCGGCCTCCGCCGCACCGTGGCCCGGGAATGCGGGGCCTATCCCTGGCATGGTCAATACCTGAGCCCACGCCGCCTGAAGGACTGGCTGGCCTTGCTCAGCTTTGAGATCGGCAGCCAGAGTTCGGGCTGCTTCATCCCCCCTGTGGAACAACAGAAGTGGATTGATCGCCTTGCCCTGCTTGATCGGCCGGGCCCCCGCTGGTGGCCGATCGGCGGGGGTGTGTACGTGATTCATGCCATCAAGCGGGTGCAAGGCATGCGCTTGATCATGCCCCGCTGGGACCGCAAGGCCCGGGCTCGCGCGCTGGCACCCATCATTCAGAAAACCCGGGGCCTCTCCAACGGCAGCCCCCGAAAAACCACTGACGAGAGCGATTTTGGACGAGATTGACATCTATACCGACGGCGCGTGCTCCGGCAACCCGGGGCCGGGCGGCTGGGGGGCGATCCTGCGTGCGGGCCCGCACGAAAAGGAGCTGTGGGGCGGCGAACCCGACACCACCAACAACCGAATGGAGCTGCTGGCGGTGATCCGTGCCCTGGCGGCCCTCAAACGGCCGGTTGCCGCACGGGTGCACACAGACTCCCAATACGTGCAGAAAGGCATTTCGGAGTGGATTCATGGCTGGAAGGCGCGTGGCTGGAAGACCGCCTCGAAGGCGCCGGTGAAAAATGAAGACCTGTGGCGCGCCCTGGACGCCGAAGCCGCCCGCCACCGGATACGGTGGCTGTGGGTGAAGGGCCACGCCGGTCATGTGGACAATGAACGCGCCGACGCCCTGGCCAGACGTGGTGTGGAGGCCGTCAGAAAGAGCGGCAGGATGGTTGAATCGGAAACAGCAGCGGGAGCAGGGGCATGAGACAGATCGTTCTGGATACCGAAACCACCGGCCTCGACTGGAAAAGCGGCGACCGGGTGATTGAAATCGGCTGTGTCGAGCTGCTCGACCGCAAGCTTACCGGCCGGCATTACCACGTCTTCATCAACCCCGAGCGCGAGATTGACGCCGGTGCCATGGCCGTTCATGGCATTACCAACGAGTTCCTGCTCGACAAACCGCTGTTCAAGGACATCGTCGCGGAGTTCGAGGCCTTTGTGGCGGATAGCGAGCTGGTGATCCACAACGCCGCCTTCGATGTCGGCTTCCTGAACTACGAGCTGGGCCTGCTGGGGCGCCCGACCCTCACGGCCCAATGCCCCTCGGTGATCGATACCCTGAAGCTCGCCAAGGAGCAGAACCCGGGCAAGAAGGCATCCCTCAACGCCCTGTGCGCCCTCTACGAGATCGACAACACGCACCGCACCCTGCACGGCGCCTTGCTTGATGCGGAGCTGCTTGCGGATGTCTACCTGGCCATGACCCGCGGCCAGGAAAGCCTGATCATGAGCCTGGACGAACCGCCGCCCCAGATGGACGACGGCAGCGGCAGCGCTCTTGCCGAGCGGCCGCCCCTGCGCGTGTTGCGTGCGTCACCGGAGGAGCTGGAAGGCCACGAGCGGGTGTTGGGTGAAATTGCCAAGGCCAACAAGGGTAACTGCATGTGGATTCCCCCGGCCCCGCCGGCCGAGGCCTGACTCAGCCAAGCGCCTCCCGTACCGCGTCTGCCAGGGCCAGACAACTCGTCAGGCCCGGAGACTCGATTCCGAACAACTGCACCAGGCCGGGCACGCCGTGGGCCTGCGGGCCGAGCAGCATGAAGTCGGCCGCCGGTTGGTGCGGGCCGTGGATCTTCGGACGGATACCGGCGTAAGCCGGCACCAGCGCTCCGTCCGGCAGGTCTGGCCAATAGCGCCGAACAGCCGGGTAGAAGGCGGTGGCCCGCGCCGGGTCCACCTGGTAGCCCGGTGCATCGACCCATTCCACATCGGGCCCGAAGCGGGCTTCGCCTGCCAGATCCAGGGTCAGATGAACACCCAGGCCGGCGCTTTCCGGCACGGGATAGATCAGGTGCGTGAAGGGGCTGCGGCCCCGCAGCGCAAAATAGTTTCCCCGGGCGTAACGGGCGGTGGGTACCAGGCCGGCCGGAAAGCCGTGCATGCGCTTCGCCAGAGGCACCGCCCCCAGCCCGGCGGCGTTGATCACGCGGGACGCGTGCAGGCGCATGGGCTCAGCGCCGCCCACCTCAAGCACGTGGCCGTCAACGCCGCATTCCACGGACACCACCGGCGCATGGGTGGCGAGGGTGGCGCCGACGGCTTCGGCGTCGGCGAGCAGGCTGAGCATCAGGGCGTGGCTGTCCACGATGCCCGTATCCGGAGACAGCAGGGCGCCC
>JAEUNV010000396.1 GCA_016790385.1 Zoogloea sp. | reverse complement strand
GAAGATCCGCTCCACCCTCGACGCCGCGGCCCTGTGCAAGATGGCCGACCGCGGCCAGATCAAGGGCGGCCTCCTGGATGGGCCATTGGCCTTCGACAACGCCGTGTCGCTGGTGGCCGCCAAGACCAAGGGCATCCGCTCAGCCGTGGCGGGCCAGGCCGACATCCTGGTGGTGCCCGATCTCGAGTCCGGCAACATGGTTGCCAAGCAGTTGGAATACCTCGCCGACGCCTTGATGGCCGGCGTGGTACTGGGGGCACGGGTGCCCATCGTGCTGACCAGCCGTGCCGATACCGCTGAAACCAGAACCGCGTCCTGCGCCATCGCTCAGCTGATGGCCCACAAGCGTCGCCAGGGAGTCCGTCTATGAAAGCCGTCCTGATCCTCAATGCAGGCTCGTCGAGCCTGAAGTTTGCCCTCTTTCCCATGGCGCCCCGGCTGGCCGAAACGGCCCGCCTGTCGGGCCAGGTGGAGGGTATCGGTGCCGAACCCCTCATGCACGCCAAGGACGCCCACACGGGCGAACGCTTCACCGAAGCGCTGAGCGTGCCGGCGGATACCGACCAGAACGGCCAGCACCGTCTGGCCCTCGAATTTATCTTCGGCTGGATCCAGCGCCACAGCCCGGGCGTGGACATCATCGCGGCAGGGCATCGCATCGTCCATGGGGGCGATCACTACGGTGCGCCGGTGGTCCTCAGCCCCGAGGTGGTGGGCGAACTGGAAACCCTGATTCCCTTGGCGCCCCTGCATCAGCCGCACAATCTGCGAGCGGTGAAATCGCTTTTTTCCCTGATGCCCGAGGTGCGGCAGGTAGGCTGTTTCGACACCGCCTTCCATCGCACCCGCCTGCCCGTCGCCGAGCGCTTCCCGTTGCCCCGCACGCTGTTCAACGAGGGCGTCAAGCGCTACGGCTTCCATGGCCTCTCCTATGAATTCGTATCGCGCCAGTTGCCCGATCTGCTGGGCGAAGAGAAGGCGCGGGGCGGGATTGTGGTGGCGCACCTGGGCAATGGCGCCAGCATGTGCGCGCTGCGCGACGGGCAGTCGCGGGATACCAGCATGGGCTTCACCGCCGTGGATGGGCTGATGATGGGCACCCGCACCGGCGCCCTCGACCCGGGCGTGATCCTGCATCTGCTCGAACAGAAGGGCATGGACGCAAAGGCGCTGAGCAATCTGGTCTATAAGCAGTCGGGCCTGCTCGGCGTCTCCGGCATCAGCCAGGACATGCGCGCCCTGCTGGAATCCGATGAGTCGTCCGCCAAGGAAGCGATTGAACTGTTCTGCTACCGGGCGGCCTGCATGATCGGCCAGCTCTCGATGGCCGCTGGCGGACTCGATGCGCTCGTGTTTACCGGCGGCATTGGCGAGCATGCCGCGCCGGTACGGGCGCGCATCGCGGAATGGCTGGGTTGGACGGGTCTCAGCCTTTACCCCGCCGCCAACCAGCGGCACGCCACGCGCATCCACGCCCGGGACAGCAAGATCGAAGTGCTGGTGGTGCCCACCAACGAAGAATGGATGATTGCCCACCACACGGTGAATCTGCTCGGCTTGGGATGACGTTCGCCCCAGGCGCCTTCGCGTCCGGGTTGCCCTCAAACAAAAAGGCCCGGATGACCGGGCCTTTTTGCTGGGTACAACCGCCTGATCAGCGCGGCAAAACGCTGCTGCCCATCAGGAAGGTGTCCACCTCGCGTGCAGCCTGGCGGCCTTCGCGGATGGCCCACACCACCAAGGATTGCCCGCGGCGCACGTCGCCGGCGGCAAAGACCTTGGCGACGTTGGTGGCGTAGCAGCCTGCGCCATCGGTGGTCGCGAGGGCGTTGCCACGCGCGTCCTTGCTGACGCCGAAGGCTTCGAGCAGCGAAGCCACCGGATTGGTGAAGCCCATGGCAAACAACACCAGATCCGCCGGCAGTTCGCGTTCGGACCCCGGGACTTCGGACGGCTTGCCATCCTTCCACTCAAGTTCGACCGTGCGCAGCGCCTTGACCTTGCCGTTTTCACCAATGAACTCCTTGGTGGACACGGCAAACTCGCGCTGGCAACCCTCTTCGTGGGAGGAGGAGGTGCGCAGCTTGATCGGCCAGTAGGGCCAGGTCAGGGGGCGGTTCTCTTCCTTCGGCGGCTCGGGCATCACTTCAAACTGGGTCACGGATGCTGCACCGTGACGGTTGGAGGTGCCCACGCAGTCGGAGCCGGTATCGCCGCCGCCGATCACGATGACGTGCTTGCCCGTAGCGGAGATGGGGTTCTTGTCGTCGCCCGCCACTTCCTTGTTTTGGGGCACCAGCAACTCAAGGGCGAAATGGATGCCGGCCAGCTCGCGGCCGGGAACCGGCAGGTCGCGGGGCACTTCGGAACCGGCAGCGAGGATCACCGCATCGAACTCGGACTTGAGCTGATCCGCGCTGACCACTTCGACGGCGTCGTCGTTGATGCCCGTCAGGCTCGGCTTGGCGCCAACACAGACCTTGGTGCGGAAAGTGACACCTTCGGCTTCCATCTGGGCCACACGACGGTCGATGTGGGATTTCTCCATCTTGAAGTCGGGAATCCCGTAGCGGAGCAGACCACCAATGCGGGAGCTCTTCTCGAAGACGGTGACATCGTGGCCGACGCGCGCCAGCTGCTGGGCCGCGGCGAGACCGGCCGGGCCGGAACCCACGATGGCAACCTTCTTGCCGGTCTTGGAGCTGGGCGGCTGCGGCACCACCCAGCCGTTTTCCCACGCCTTGTCGATGATGGCGTGCTCAATCGACTTGATGCCCACAGGATCGGTGTTGATGTTCAGCGTGCAGGCAGCCTCGCAGGGAGCGGGGCAAATCCGGCCGGTGAAATCGGGGAAGTTATTGGTGGAGTGCAGGACCGCAATGGCCTCCTGCCAGTTGCCGCGAAACACCAGGTCATTCCAGTCGGGAATGATGTTGTTCACCGGACAGCCGTTGTTGCAGAAAGGCACGCCGCAATCCATGCAGCGGGCGCCCTGCTTGGCGGCCTCGTCGTCGCTCAGGTGGTCGACGAACTCCTTGTAGTGCTTGAGACGCTGCTCGACCGGGGCATAGGCCTCGGACAGACGCTGGTACTCGAGAAATCCAGTTGGCTTGCCCATGTTACGCGGCCTCCAGTTCTTTCTGTTGTTGCGCGGCCATCTCGGCCAGCGCGCGACGGTATTCGTGCGGCATTACCTTGACGAACTTGGCACGGTAGGTGGACCAGTCGGCAAGGATGGATTTGGCGCG